>RFIY01000380.1 GCA_003695505.1 Candidatus Dadabacteria bacterium
CTGCAACAGCCCGATGCCTGCGGCCAGAATCTCATCCTGGTGGGCCGGGCTGCTCCACAATGTTGGTGGTTGCTCGCCATGGATCGACGGATAGGGCAGGCGTTCTCCGACAACGATCTGGATCGCATAACTGATCGCGACGGCCAGTGCCGCCGCAGGCATCAGCTCGTAACCGCCGGTCAGTTCCGAGACCATCAGCAGCGTGCCGATGGGCACTCGCGCGGCGCCCGCGAACAACGTCCCCATGCCGACAATCGCCGTCTGCAAAAACGGTAGCTCGAACAGGTGCGCGAACCCTGCGCCAAGCAGCGCACCGATGATCAGGCTTGGACTCAGCACACCGCCAACGCCACCGGCGCCAAGCGTGATCGACAACGCGATCAGGCGCAACGTGCCGGCGGCCAGCAAGGTCCAGCCGGACCAGGCGGCCGCGTCCTGCAGCGAAAAGCTGAATGAGCCGTCGCCGATGATCACTGGTGCGATCAGGCCGAGCACGCCGACGACCAGACCACCGCCAAAGGCCTTGAGCAGGCCCGGCAGCGGGATGCCGGCCACGATCTTGCGGATCGTGAAAAAGACGGTCGGCATCAGTGCCGCTGCGAATCCGCCGACGACGCCAAGCAACGCAATCCAGACGTAGTCGCCGGGCTGATTCAGACCAGTCGCGACGGCGACGCGAAACTCGCCTTCCCACCCCGTCAGCGATCCGGTCAGCACATAGGCGACGACGGCAGCAACGATCGTGTAGATCAGCGCGTCGGACTCGATCGACAGGTCGCGGTAGAGGATTTCGACGGCAATAAACGCCGCACCGAGCGGCGTCTTGAACGCGGAACTGAATCCGGCCGCGAGGCCGATCAGCATGATCGTGCGCAGATCCGCCGGGCGCACGCCGATCCGTCTGCCGACCGCGACCGCGACGGCCGCGCCGATCAGACCCGCCTGGGCTTCGCGTCCAGCCGCGCCGCCGAACGCGACCGTAAAAATGGACGCGATCGCCACGGCGATGGCCAGCCGCATCGGCAGATTGCCGTTGTGGTTGTGGAACGCATCGATGACCCGATCCGTCGTGTGGCTGCCGACGCCTGAAAAGGCTCGGTTCATGATCAACCAGGATGCCGACAGGCCGATCGCCGTGATGATCGGGAACCAGATCGCGGGAGGATGCAGCAAGATGTCGGGATGTAATCCCGGGGGCTGATCGAACGGTAGCCGCAGCCAGTCCACGGCCAGCCATTCGCCAATGCGGAGCAGGATCACGTCATAGGCTGTAACGACCGCGCCGGCGAGCGCACCAAGCCCAATGGCGTAACCCATCAGAGGCGGGGTCGAACCCGCGATCAGCCAGCGAAGCAGTCGCCGCATGCACAATCTCCAGCAGTAAAGACGCAACACCGGCAGAAAACGGCGCTGCAGAACGCTGTCGTATACTGGTGACGTACCCGGCGGTCCGGCGGGTGTTCGCGAGGCCGCCCTGTCTCCATGATACAACGCGTCGCAGAAGGCCCGATTGTTGCCCCGATTTCTGATGACACTGCTCGCGATCTGGCTGATGATGCCCGCGCTTGTCGTGGCGGCGCCACAGCGGATTGTTTCGCTGACGCCGTCGGTGACAGAGACGCTCTACGCGGTCGGGGCCGGAGCCAGGGTCGTCGGTACGACCGAGTTTTGCGACTATCCACCCGCGGCCACACGAACGGCAAAGGTTGGCGGCGGTCTGCCAAAGACGGTCAGCATCGAGGCCATTGTCGCCCTGCGGCCGGATCTGGTCATCGCGGGCGCAGATGGACAGCAGCCCCTCGTCGAACAACTGGAGCGGCTTGGGATACAGACGTTGTACCTGCCAACCATCGGTGTCGAAGATGCGCTGCGGATGATCTCTGTGGTCGGCGAGGAGGTCGGCCGTACAGCAGACGCGCGGCGGGTGGTCGACCTGAACCGGAAGGTGATCGCAGGGGTCGCCGCGCGCGTCGCGGGGCAGGCCCGCGTAAGGGTGTTTTACCAGGTGTGGAGCGAACCGCTGATGACAGCAGGCCCACACACGTTTCTGTCCGAGCTGATCCAGCTCGCTGGTGGCCAGAATATTTTTGAGGATGTTCGGGAGGACTGGCCCCGTGTCGCGCCCGAACAGGTCGTCGCGCGCGCCCCTGAGGTGATCCTCGGCGCCGACTATGAGGGCGCCAATCTGTCGGTCGAGGCGCTGCGAGCGCGCCCGGGCTGGGCAGCGATTCCGGCGGTCCGGCATGGCCGCGTCGTACGGCTGGACGGCCAGCGCATTTCGCGTCCGGGACCCCGGATCGGGCAGTCGTTGTTGCTCGTGGCCGAGGCGCTTCATCCGGAGGTCGATTTCTCTGACCTCTGGGCCGTTGCCAACGCGGTGTTCCAACAGCCATGAGCCGCCGGTTCGGCATCCTGCTCGTTTTGCTCGTTTGCCTGGCTCTGGCATTGCTCGCCGGCGTGATGTTCGGTTCCGTTGCGCTGTCGACGGGTGATGTCTGGCGCGCGATCCGTGACGGCGGTGGACCTGGTGGTGTGATTATTCGCGAACTCCGTTTGCCGCGCGTCGTGCTGGGCGTGCTCGTCGGCGCCGCGCTGGCGGCGTCCGGTACCGCCTATCAGAGCCTGTTTCGCAACCCGCTCGCCGACCCGTTCATTATCGGCGCCTCGTCCGGGGCCGCACTCGGTGCGACCCTTGCCATCGTGGCTGGTGGCGGCCAGATCGGCGGCGGGCTGTCGCTGGTCATGGTCGGCGCCTTTCTTGGCGCGCTCGCGGCGGTTGCGGTCGTGTACGCGCTTGGCGCAGGCGGATCGCCGTTGACCTTGCTATTGGCTGGCGTGGCCGTTGGTACGGTGCTGAGCGCGACGGTTTCGCTGATCATTCTGGTTCGTGACCAGAGCCTGCAGATGGTGTATTACTGGGTACTTGGCGGCCTGTCCGGGCATGGCTGGAATGTGATGCCGGCGTTGTTGTCGATTGGTGGCGGTGCCTCGATGCTGTTGTGGGCGCTGGCGCGACCACTCGATGCACTGGCGTTCGGGGACGAGGTTGCCGGTTCCATCGGGCTGCCGCTGGGACGCGCGCGGGCGGCGATCGTGCTTCTGGCCACCACCGCGACCGCGGCTGCCGTTGCCGTGTCTGGCATCGTTGGTTTTGTCGGACTGATCGGACCGCATATCGCGCGCAGGCTCGTGGGCGGCCGGCACGGCGTGCTGATGCCGGCCGCGATGATGGCCGGCGCGATGCTGCTGGTGCTGGCCGACCTGGTGGCGCGGACCGCGATTGCGCCGGTTGAGATCCCCGTCGGGATCCTGACGTCGTTGCTCGGGGGACCTTTTTTCCTGTACCTGCTCCGGAGGCGACGGTGACGGTGCTCACGGTGCGGCAACTCGCGGCGGGGTACGATTCGGCGAGGCCGGTGTTTTCAGACGTCGACCTGCGGTTAGACGAAGGCGAAATCACATCCCTGCTTGGCCCGAACGGTGCCGGCAAGACGACGCTGTTGCGGGCGATCATCGGCCTGCTCCCTGTGCGCCACGGGACGGTTACCGTGGATGGCGTGCCGCTGGCCGCGTTGTCTGCGCGGCAACGGGCCCGATGTATTGGCTATGTGCCGCAGCGCGAGGATCTCGATCCCGGCATGTCGGTCTTCGACGCCGTGCTGATCGGACGGGCGCCCCATCGTGGCTGGATGCTGCCGTGGCGGCGCGCCGATCTGGGCGCCGCCGAGGATGCGTTGCGCCAGGTGGACATCCTGGAACACCGCGATCGCCTGTTGGGCGAGCTGTCTGGCGGCGAGCGGCAACGTGTGGCGCTGGCCCGCGCCCTGGCTCAGCAGCCGGCGGTGATGTTACTCGATGAGCCGGTGGCGCATCTTGACCCGGGGCATCAGGTTGCGTTGTTCCGGGTGTTGCGGCAACTCGCAACTGCCGGTACGGCGATCCTGATGACGCTGCATGACCTCAACCAGGCGCTACAGTGGAGCGACCGGACGGTGTTGCTGGCCGACGGGGGGTGCGTCGCGAGCGGCAGGCCTCAGGAGGTTCTGACACCCGAGCGAATCAGGCAGGTCTATGGTGTGCGTGCCGTGACAGGCATCGTCGACGGTGTGCCCGTGATCCGGTACGACTCAGGCTGACAGCACCTCTACGCGCTGGGTCGGCTGGGCGTCAATGACGTTGCGGACTTCCGACAGCGGTGAGCATTCGACCAGACCGCCGTCGAGGAGCGCTTCGACGAAACGCTGGTTCAGCGAATGGCCGCTACGGCTTGCGGTGATGCGCCCGAGGATGGGTCCGCCGATCATCGCCAGATCGCCAATGATGTCGAGGATCTTGTGCCGCGCAAACTCATCCGGGTAACGGAGGCCTTCCGGGTTCAGTACGCGGTCGTCACCAACGACGACTGCGCAGTCCAGCGCACCACCGATCGCGAGCCCCTGCTGTCGCATCATCTCGACCTCCGCGGCCAGGCCGAACGTTCGCGCATGGGACAGCTCCCGTTCGTAGTTGACCGGGCTGTGGCGGTAGACGACCCGCTGTGTGCCGATCACCGGGTGATCATACTGCAATGTGTAATCGATGATCAGCTCGTCGGCCGGCTCGATTTCGATCCAGCGGTTGCCGTCTTCGATGCGCACCGGTTTGATCGGTATCCAGACGTGTTTCTCGGCCTGCAACATCGCGGTGCCGCGTCCCCGTAGCTCGTGCGTGAAGGGACCGGCTGAGCCGTCGAGAATCGGCAGTTCTGGACCTTCGACATCGATCAGCGCGTTGTCGATCCCCAGTCCCAGCAGTGCACTGAGCAGGTGCTCGACGGTGCCCACTGTTGCTTCGCCGACGCCGAGCGTGGTCGCAAGCGTCGTCGAGACGACGTGTTCGACCCGTGCGGGGATGCGTGGTTCGCCGGGCAGGTCGATGCGACGGAACACGATCCCATGGTCGACCGGCGCCGGACGCACGAAAACGCGGCACGGTGCGCCGCCATGAACGCCGCGTCCAGAAAAGCAGACGGCGTCCTCGACGGTTTCCTGCAAGGGCACATGACTCAGTGACATCGGATTCGGCAAATGATCCCGCGGTGGCTGCGAATGGTACCCTTTTATTATTTGGGAACTGTCAGGAAAACGCAATGCGTCACGATCATCACCCGGAAACCGTCTGGATCACCGGTGCGCGGCAAGGGCTGGGCGCGGCACTGGCAGATATCTGGGCAGCCCGTGGTGCCCGGCTCGTAGTCTGCTCACGACGATGGGAGGATGGCGAAGCCGTGCGACGCGCCGCGCAATGGCGCGCAGCGGGCGCAGCCGATGCCCAGGTAGCCACGGTAGATGTTGGCGTTGCCGGGCAGGTCGAGGACTGGGCCGTCCAGAATCTCGCGGCGGGGCTGGCGCCGACCGTCGTGATCCATAACGCAGCGATTCTCGGCCCCCGTGCGCCGTTGACCGAGGTGTCGGTGGCCGACTGGGAAGAAATCTTCCGCGTCAATGTGCACGGGGCTTTCTTTTTGTTGCGGGCGCTGGCGTCGCGTTGCGACCGGCAACAGCCGATTGCCTGGGGCTGGTTGATCAGCAGTGTCGCCCGCCAGGGTCGTGCGGGCTGGGGACCTTATGCCGCGACGAAAGCCGCGCTGCTCAATCTGCACCAGACATTTTCGGCAGAAATTGCCGACAGTGCCTGGCGATCCATTGCGCTGAACCCGGGCGGTACCCGTACGGCGATGCGTCGCGCGGCCGTTCCCGACGAGGATCCGTTGACCGTGCCGGCGGCGGCTGATGTCGCGGATGCGATCGTGCGCATCCTCGACGACCTTGCCGATGGCCGGATTGAACACGGGTCGGATGTCGATGTGCGGAACTGGCTGTAGGCGGAACGTTACTCAGGAGTTGACAGGTTCCCAGTGGCAGGCGGCCAGCGCTGTGCGCTCCGCCGCGGTCAATGCCTGAGGCCGTCCGGCTTCGTAGTCATAACGGACCTGTGTCGTTCGGCCGACGGCGACCGGTTCGGCCCGCTGGTTGAAGAGGTGATAGATTACATCGAAGCTGCTGGTGCCAATCCGGCCGATACCGCAATCGATGCGCACGCGGTCGCGGAGCACGAGCGGTCGCAGGTAGTCGCATTCGGCATGAGCGACGATGATGCCACCGCGCAGATCCGCGCCATGTCGTTCGAGTAACAGGTCGATCAGATCCATGCGCGCCTCTTCGAAGTAGTTGAGATAGCGCGCGTTATTGACGACGCGCCGCTCATCGACATCGAAATAGCGAACACGCAGCTCCAGTGACAGTGGCGCCGTCACGTCCAGTGCCTCGGTGGCCGTGGTTTTCGGAGGCTGCCCAGTAACAACGCCACGCCAATGACAACCGCGCCGATACCAGCGGCACTGGCAAGCAGCGGGATGCCTTTCCAGGTCAGGGCAGGTTCGTTCCAGAGTGTTGCGGCTGCGACAGTCAGCGCCAGTACCAGAAGTGCGGCGGCGATGCGGTTGCCAACGCTCTCGAGTCGCCAGACATAGTGGTCGAGGCCTTCGATGCGGCTGCGTGTCTGGAAGCGACCTGATTCGATTTGCTGTAGCAGGTTTTCGCTCCGCTCCGGTATGGACAGGAGCAATTCCCAGGCCTGTGCGCCCGAGGACAGGAACTGTTTTGCCAGCCGCTCGGGGCCCCAGCGCATGGCGACGAGTCGGGTGACATAGGGGCGCACTTCGGTGACCAGGTCGAGATCAGGATAGAGCTGTTTGCCGATGCCTTCGATCGTACCGAGTCCCTTGAGCAACATCGTGATGTCTGTGGGAATCACGACGTGATGGCGCCGCCCGGTTTCGATCGACGCCGTGAGGATTTCGCCAATATTCAGGTCGCTGAGTTTCGCACCGCGGACGTACTGTTCATAGATCAGCAACACGTCGCGGCGAAATGCCTTGCGATCGAGATCGATCGGTAGCTCGCCCATTTTCATCAATGCCTGGACGAGTCGGTCAGGATCATCCGTGGCGATTGCGGCGAGCAGATCGATCATCGTATCGCGCGTATCGGGCAGGACGAAGTCTGCCATCCCCATGTCGAGAAGCGCGATCTTGCCGCCCTCGACGACCCAGATATTGCCGGGGTGCGGATCCGCATGGAAGAAACCATGGAAAAAGGCCATTTTCAGAACGACCTGCAAGCCGCGGCGCGCGACGTCTACGGGGTCGGCGCCAATCTGCGCGCAGTCGGTGATCTTGACACCGTGAATACGTTCCATCACCAGCACGTCGGTATTCGACAGCTCGTGGTAGACGAGGGGCACGACGACATCGTCGTCATCGGCAAAATTGTTCCGGAATCGCTCGATGTTGCGAGCTTCCCGCTGCAGATTCATTTCCGCTTTGATCGCGCGCTCGAACTCGCGGATCACACCAGTCGGCCGAAAGGCTCGTAGTTCTGGAATGCGTGCCTCCATCAGCTGCGCGAAGACGAGCATGATCTGCACATCCGACATGACCTGTTCGCGCATACCGGGACGGACGACCTTGACGACGACTTCGCTGCCGTCACGGAGTACGGCGGCATGGACCTGGCCAACGCTGGCCGTTGCAAGCGGCGTCTCGTCGAAATGCGAGAAAGTCTGCTCGAACGGGCCACAGGCCTCGATGATGATCGGGCGCAGACGCTCGAAGTCGAGCGGTGCTACCGTATCCTGCAGACGGCTCAGCGCCTGGATCCACTCGTCCGGCAGCAGGTCGGCGCGCGTGCTGAGTACCTGGCCGAGTTTGATGAAACTGGGGCCGAGCCGTTCGAGCATCGCCGCGAAACGCTCTGGCGCGGAACCCTCGGCGGCTTCGGCCCGCCGGACCGAGCGCACGAACCAGCGCTCGGCGAGTCCGGTCTGGATCACGAGTTCTTCGAAACCGTACTGGATCAGAATCGTTGCCAGTTCTCGCGCACGACCGATGTTGTGGATCGTTGCCGGTATGCGGAGCGGGTTGATCACGAGCCGGGGACCTCGCCATCGTAGCGCCAGACGCCCTCCTCGAGGATCCAGGCATCGATGCGCGTGCCCACCGTCGGGATCGATAACGTCGAGACACCCTCCTGTCGTTTCGGCATACCCGTCAGCGTGACGCGGAAGCGCACCGTGCGATGCCGCCAGTCGACCGAATCGACGCTGGCCCGTGCGACGACGAATTCGTCGGCGCGGCGCGCCGCGAGGAGTGGCTCCGTCAGTGGATCCCGGTAGGTGGCGCGCAGCCGCTCGCTGAACCAGGCGGCGGCTTCGGCGAGGCGCCCCTCACTGACCGCCTGATAGAACTGTGCCGCCTGGCGTCCGGCGGCATTCGACATGGCGTCCGGGTCGATTTGCGGGCCGGAATAACAGCCGGATGCCACCAGGGCGGCGAGCAGAATCAGGGAGCGAACATACATTGCCACGTGGGCATCTCCATCAGTTGTTTCCGCCGCCGATCGCGGCGGCGCCACGCGAGATCTGGCTGGTAGAATACCAAACATGCCACAACATGAGACAAATCGCGCGGCCGTGATCCTTGCGGCCGGGATCGGGCGCCGCTTCCGCAGCGCAGTGCCGAAGGTCATTCACGACATCCTGGGGCGCCCGTTGCTGGCCTGGGTTGTCGATGCATGTCGGCAAGCCGGCATCGATGACATCGTTGTTGTCGTGTCCCCGGCCATTCGCGAACAGGTTACGGCGGTGTTGCCTGACGTACGCATCGCCGTCCAGGATGAGCCGCGTGGCACGGCTGATGCGGTTTCGGTGGCATTGCCGTTCCTTCCAGAGACCGGACTGGTCATCGTCGCGTCTGGTGATACACCGTGCCTGCGTTCCGAAACGATTGCGACCGTCCTGGAGGCTGCGGCGTCAACGCCACTGGCGCTGCTGACCTGCCGCGTACCCGATCCGCAGGGCTATGGCAGGATCGTGCGGGCAGACGACGGCTCCGTCGAACGGATCGTCGAGCACGCGGATGCAAACGATGCGGAACGTGCAATCGATGAGATCAACGCCGGTCTGTACGCATTCGACCTGACCGCGTTACGCAACTGGCTGCCGCGCATTGGCTCGGACAATGCGCAGGGCGAACACTACCTGGTCGATACCGTGTCGATGTGCCGCGAAGGCGATGCGCCCCCGCGGGCGGTGCTGCTCGAGAACCCCGATGAAATCCAGGGCATCAATGACCGCGTGCAGCTTGCCAGTGCGGAAGAGATTCTGCGCCGGAGGATCGTTGATCACTGGCGGCGGCAGGGCGTGACCGTGCATGGCGATGATGTGATGATCGGACCAGATGTTACGCTGGAGTCCGATGTCGACATTGCGAGCGGCGTCGAGCTGCATGGCTGCACGCACGTTGCCACCGGCACGACGATTGGGCGCGGTTGTGTTCTGACGAATGCCCGGATCGGTGCGGACGTCCGTCTGAAGCCCTATGTCGTTGCCGAAGACGCCGAGATCGGATCTGGTGCGCAGATCGGACCATTCGCCCATTTGCGCCCCGGGACGCGACTCGGGCGCGACGTGCGGATCGGCAATTTCGTCGAAACCAAGAATATCGAGATGGGTGAAGGTAGCAAGGCGAATCATCTGTCATACCTTGGCGACGCCGAGATCGGTTCCGGCGTCAACATCGGCGCGGGCACGATTACCTGCAATTACGACGGCGCCAACAAGCACCGTACGGTAATCGAGGACGACGTGTTCGTCGGCAGTGATACGCAGTTCGTTGCGCCAGTGCGGATCGGGCGCGGGGCCACCATTGGCGCGGGTACGACCGTTACCCGTGATGTGTCGCCGGGTGCGCTGGCGGTGCGGCGCGCGCCGCAGAAGGAATATCCCGACTATCCCCGCAAGCGCAAGTCGTCTTCGTGATTGCCCGCTTCGTGACGCACGCGCTCAGCCGCATCGGCGGCTTTGTTGCCGCGATTCCGGTACCACGCCCCGTGCGGGAGCCACTGTGGACGTGGATTGCGAGATTGCTCGGCGCGGATCTTTCCGAAGCGGCACTGCCTGCGGCACAATTTCGCACCTTCCAGGAACTGTTTACCCGTGAGCTGTCACCCGGACTGCGTCCGATCGCGCAAGGCGCCGACGTCTGGGTCAGTCCGGTCGATGCGAGCTGGCTCAGCCATGAGCGCGTCAGTGACGATGTATTCATCCCCGTCAAGGGCAACCGGCATCGATTGAGCGCGCTGATCGGCCTGGCCGGCGCGTCCGGGCAGGATATGCTCGTTTCGACGTTTTATCTGCGTCCGTACGATTATCACCGTATCCACGCACCGGCGGATCTCGTGGTCGATCGGGTGTTCGACGTGCCCGGCACGCTGTTCCCGGTCAATCGGGCCGGGCAACGTGTGCCGGGGCTGTTCGTGCGCAATGCCCGTGTCGTGCTGGAAGGGCGATGGCAGCAGCAACGGGTCTGGATCGTCTGTGTCGGCGCCCTGATGGTCGGCTCGGTTGCGCTGAGTCATCCGGGACTCGAAGCGCTGCGGGCGCGACGGACGACGCAGGCGGTGACCATCACCAAAGGGCAGGAGCTCGGGATGTTTCGCTTTGGTTCGACTGTGATCATCGTCACGGATCATTTCTGTGGCGACGTGCATCATGAGCCGCGTGAGGTTCGTGTTGGACAGGAAATCTTTCGATGCGGCGCATCGTGATGCAACAGATCCGGCGTCTGCGCCCGCTTCTGCTGATGCTGTTCGTCGTGGCTGGCGGCGCCTGCATCGATTATCAGGAGACCATCCAGGTCAACCGGGATGGATCCGTCGAGATCACCGTTTACGCGACGGCGGTCAAGGCCGCGATGCCGATGATCCGCAATCGACCGGAGCTGCGACAACTGATGCTGCTGCCTGCCGAGCCGGACAAGGCTCGTGCGTTGCTCGGATCCGATGTCGACGTTCTGTGGTGGCAGGTCGAGGACGGCGACGGCATCCGCGTTGTCGATGCCAAAGTGCGCATTCGATCGATCGATGTGATCAACCGCAATATAGGCCGGCTGGTCGCCAGCGATCATTTCGAAGTTTATCGAGACGACAACGGGAACTGGAGACTGGAACGACGCATCCCGGCCTATCCGATCGATCCCGCGCTTGGCCCGGCGCGCGACTGGCTGAGCCGGCAGTTCGCCGACAGCAATCTCGAGTTTACATTGCGGGTTCCCACTCGTATTCTCGATACGAACGGGGAACGTCTCGATGGCCAGACGGTTCACTGGCAGACCAATCTCGCGAAGCTGCGGCAACAGGGATTCGTGATGGAAGCGACGATCGAGGCGCCGTCGCAGCGTCCGCTGCTGATTGCTGTGGGCGCTGCGGTGCTCCTCGGACTCGCCGGCGTGGTGTTTGTGCGGCGCAGGCGCACGGCTGAAGTTTGTTAGGATAATCGCGGGCATCCGTCGTAGTCGAAGAGACGAGGAAAGAGCAGACCATGGGCAGAATCATCGGGATCGACCTGGGCACCACCAACAGTTGCGTCGCCTACCTCGAAGGTGGCGAGGCCGTCGTGATACCGAATCAGGAAGGCGCGCGCACGACGCCAAGTATCGTTGGCTTCACTGAAGGTGGCGACCGTATGGTGGGTCAGATTGCCAAACGCCAGGCTGTGACTAATCCGGAACGGACGATTTATGGCGTCAAACGGCTGATGGGTCGCAAGTTCACGGATCCTGATGTGCAGCGGATCGCGCAAACCCTGTCGTATCAGATTGACGAGATGGACAATGCTGACGCGGGTGTGCGCGTTGGCGACCGAATGTACAGCCCGCCGGAGATCAGTTCGTACGTCCTCAACAAGATGCGGGACATCGCCCAGGACTTTCTCGGTGAAGAGGTCACGGATGCGGTTGTCACGGTGCCGGCGTATTTCAATGATGCGCAGCGCCAGGCGACCAAGGATGCCGGTCGCATCGCCGGATTGAACGTGCTGCGCATCATCAATGAGCCGACGGCTGCCGCGCTTGCCTACGGTCTCGGCAAGGATGTCAATCAGAAGGTTGCCGTTTACGACCTTGGCGGTGGCACCTTCGATATCTCCATTCTCGAGATCGGCGACGGCGTATACGAAGTGCTATCGACGGCCGGCGACACGCTGCTGGGCGGTGAAAACTTCGACGAGGCCCTGATCCGGTACCTGATCCAGCGCTTCCACGAGAAGACGGGTATCGACCTGAGCGGCGAACGCATGGCGTTGCAGCGCATCAAAGAGGCGTCCGAGCGCGCCAAAATGGAATTGTCGACGGCGCAGGAAACGGAAGTGAATCTGCCGTTCATCGCCGCAGGCGCGGATGGCCCTCTTCATCTCGTCGAAAACATTACGCGCGCGCAGTTCGAGGGGCTGATCAGGGATCTGGTCGAACAGACCCGCAAGCCGTGCGAAGACGCGTTGCAGGAGGCTGGCCTGACGGCCGCGGATATCGATGAAGTGCTGCTCGTCGGGGGGTCGACCCGAATCCCTCTTGTTCAGGAGGTTGTCAAGGAAATCTTCGGCAAGGAGCCGAACAAGGGTGTCAATCCCGATGAAGTCGTGGCATCCGGGGCGGCGATTCAGGGGGGCATTCTGCAGGGCGACGTCAAGGATGTGCTGCTGCTCGACGTGACACCGCTCAGCCTCGGGGTCGAAACGGCGGGTGGCGTATTTACGAAAATCATCGAAAAGAACACGACGATTCCCTGCCGTCAGACCAAGATTTTCTCGACGGCCGAGGATGGACAGGATCTCGTTGTGATCCATGTGATGCAGGGCGAGCGCGAAATGGCCGAGGACAACATCAGCCTGGCGCGATTCCAGCTCGTGGGCATCCCGCCCGCGCCGCGCGGCGTGCCCCAGATCGAAGTGGCGTTCGAGCTCGATTCGAATGGCATGCTTCATGTTTCTGCAACCGACCTCGGCACAGGCAAGGCGCAGTCGGTGAAGGTGCAGCCGACGAGCGGATTGAGCGAGAAAGACATTGAGCGGATCGTCTCAGAGGCCGAGGAGCATCGACAGAGCGACCAGGAACGCCGTCAGATCGTTGAATTTCGCAATCAGATCGACAGCCTGTTGTACACGACGAAAAAGTCACTCGAAGAGTATGGCAGCGTGCTGGGCGACGACGTTCTGGCGGATCTGAATCTGGCAATCGAGCGTGCCGAGACGACGCGAGACAGCGGGGATTCGGAGGAGCTCGAAGCCGCCCTGGAGCAGCTCAAGGAGCAGGCGTATCGCATCAGTGAAGTGCTCTACGGAGACGCCGACTCCAGTTCCTGATCCGGCAGCCGGATCCAGGCTTCGCCGACCACCATCGTATCGGCAAACAGGTCGCCCATTCGCTGGCCGCGCGGGTCGTGATAGATCGCCCAGGTCTCGACGGCGGTGATGAACGTTCCAAGCACCGCGACCAGAATCAACCCCAGAATGGGAATGAACATCAGCGCATAGAGCAGCGCGATATGGGCATTGCGACGAATGCTCTGGCGCACCCCTGCCAGCTCGAAGGTTTCGGCGTCGACTACGCGCAGGCCAAGCAGCCGCTTGCCAAAGCTCTGGCCACCCGCCATGCCATCGGCAATGAGCAGGTAGACGAGTCCGAGCGCCATGCCAAAGGGCTCGGACAGGCGCGACAACAACGCCGCGATGAGCAGATCGATGGTGCGCGCGGCAATGCGCGCAACCGGATCTGCCGGCTCCGGTCCTGGCGGGATCTTGTCAGGATTGTCGTTCATTCGTGACCGGTGTCCCCTCGCGCCGCGGTCGCACGAACATCAGAAACGCCATTGCGGGCCGCTTCGAACCTTCCCACATCGAAAAATGAATGGACTCGAACCGCCAACCGGCCTGCGTTTCGCGGTTCAGCACCTCCTGAATCTCCTGGTCGGTCACAATCGTCAACTCGACGACACGCCATTCGATCGCGCCATCGTGCCAGACGCGCACAAGCTGTTCCGTAGGAGTCTGCACCTGCACATCCTACCGTTTCCAGCGGGGCGGTTCAAACGGGCAGGCGGGGGATCAGAAACGTTGTGGGCGCCGCGGCCGCGAAGTGCAGCTCGTCATCGCTCTGGTACAGATCGCCGTCGATCGTGTAGATCAGTGGGGCTTCGGCCGGGCGAAAGATCGCCTCGCGTGCGTGCGCATCGATCATACGGGCGCGCTCTGGCCAGGGGCGGCCGCGGCGGATGTAATCGAGATGGCGAACCATACCTGCCGCATGCAGATCGGTCGCAAGCAGGTGAAACCTGTCCACAGCGGTTTCTGCGCGCCAGGCCGGCCGAAAGCCAATACCGAAATTGGCGATCGTCATAGCGAGTACGACGGTCCACGGGCGTTGGTGGTGATCGCCGTCGACTCGCAGGTGCCCGGCGGTACGGCGAAACGCCTGGCGAGCCGTCTGACCGCCGACCAGCGCCGAACCGACAACCTTGGCGGTCACGGCCGCGGCGCGCCGCGGCCCCGTCGTCGTACCGGCGTAGTAGAGCTCCAGAAAATTGGTCACGAGACCGAGGCCGAAAATGAACCCGAAACGCGAACCGATCTGCATCGTCGCGCGCTCGGCCGTGTTCCAGTCGTTCCGCGTCAGCGCCGCGATGGCATGGTCGATGCGCGGCATGCCCAGGCTGTTCGCGACCATGTTCATCGAGCCGCCGGGGAGCGCGATCAGTGGCGGAATATTGTCGCCAAGGCGCTGGCGCATCGCCGTGACGGCGTGTGAGATCGTGCCGTCCCCGCCTGCGACGGCAAGTGCCGCCGGAGGACGCGCCGCGAGTCGGTCTGCGACGCGGGACAGCGCGTCGAGGTCAGTGGTGACCTCGACGTCGATGCCCTGGCCTGCAGCGAGCTGCGTGAGCTCTTCACAGCGCCGACGGTTCGTGGCCGCGTGGGGATTGAAGATCAGCGCAATGCGCTCGTTCAGGTCAGGCTGTATCTGTGTCGTCGGCATGGCTGGGCGAACGAGTCATCAGGTGGCGGTTCAGGGCCGGCACGACGCCGGTCCAGGTTTCATCACCGGCAGATTGCATCGCCTGGGTGACGATGCCGACGCGCGAATCAAGCATATCGATCTGGTGCAGCAACATGGCTTCGAGCGTCTTGGGACGCCGTGGACTGCCGTATTCATACTCCCCGTGATGCGACAGGATCAGGTGGCGCAGATGGAGGTGCAGCGGCTCGGGAAAGTCGTCGATTGCGGCGACGGCGCGGTCCAGACGGTCGATCCCAAGCTGAATGTGGCCGAGCAGACGACCGACATCGGTGTATTCGAAACTTTGCTCGACGGAAAGCTCTTCGACCTTGCCGCTGTCGTGCAGCAGCGCACCGACGACGACCAGATCACGGTCAACGACGACGCCCTGCTGGCGGTAGTGATCGCAGACGAGATATGCGAGTTGCATCATGGACAATGTATGCGCGGCCAGGCCGCCGATCTCGGCATGATGAACCGTGCGCGCGGCCGGCGCTCGGCAAAACGCGTGCAGCCATTCGCGATCATCCAGGTAGAGACCGACGAGGCGCTGCAGCATGGCCGACGTGAGTCGCTGCTGATGGTCGCGCAGCGCCGTCTCGACGTCGACGGGGTCAAGATTGCTGCGCGGCAGCCATTCCGTCGTGTCAACCTCTGCCGGATGCAGCGTGATCCGCGTGATCCGGAGCTGGGTGCGGCCGTTGAACTCCACCCCCTGCCCTTCGACGTCAACCAGGACGCGCTCCGGGATCGACGCGTCATAGCTGTCGGCGTTCTCCCAGATGCGCGCGTCGATCGTGCCGGTCCGGTCACCGAGGACGAGCTGCAGCCACGGTTTGCCTGTGCGCCCGACGCCACGTCGTTTCTGTCGGACGAGGAACGTCCCGCAGACTCGCGTGTTCGGCCGCAGATCTGTCGCGGCGATGGTTACCGGTGGAATGTCTACCATGGGGTTCAGCGTACCTGATCGTCCGGTTGCTGGCCACATTCGGCGCATTCCTGCGACAATGATGCACGAGCACTGTCACGGCGGTCCCCGGGGGCCTTCGTGTGATTCGTTGCAACCAGACATTCAGGACAATGAACGACAACCATCCATCTGAGTCGACGCCGACGCCGTCCGGGACGCGCCGCAACATCGGGCGTCTGCTGTTTGCAGTCATGCTGTTCTATCTCGCGGTATTCGCGATGATCGACATGGTCGGGTTTCAGTTCCCGATGTCGATTCTGCTGACGTTTTTCCTGATCGTTGCGGTGCCACTTGGTCTGGTTGCGGCGGGCATCGTGCATGTGAGCGCACTGATCCGCGCCCAGTTGGGCGGCACGGTGCGGCCACCACAGGCGGCAACGCTGATGAGCCTGTTCGTGGCGACGACGGTGATCGTGATGATTGGTTTCGTTTCGGTCTATCCGGAATGGCGGCGCGCCGCGATCGAATCGTGGCAGGAAGCGATCCGCGACAGTGCTGTCCCCGATATTCCGGACGCCCAGGTCGACGCACTGGCTCGCGATGTCGGTCGCGTCGCAGAATCGTTTACGGGATTTCTGGAGTCCGGGAGTACGGATCCGATCGACGAGCATCCGGAGCTCGTGGCCGCGTTTCAGGCCGTCGTATCGGCCGTGACGGACGGGACGCTGACCGTCGAGGAGTTCGAGCGCCTGCGCCGACTCGTGCCAGAGGCGCCAGCGGGAGCAACCGCGCCCGGCACCACGACGGCGCCCGCGGCAGTAACGAGCGAGCCCGGGCAGTCTCCCTGAATCAGGTCAGCTCGCGACGGCGCGGCTGTCGATCTCGAACTGTTCTTCGGCGAGATCTTCATCAGGGAGAATGCGGATACGGCACCGCCGGTCGAGTTCGAGCGATTCAAAATATGGCAGGATTTCGTCGAAGAGGTAATCGGCGAGCCAGGGGTGCGCGCGGATGACGAATTCTGTTGGCTTGTCCGTCGCTCGAATGGCCTCCTGCAATTTGCGGTACAGATCACCAGCGAGCAGGCGTGGGTCCGACAGGTAGCCGCGGCCGAAGCAATGCGGGCAGCGGTGCCCGATACTTCGCGTCAGGCTTTCCTGGAGCCGCTGCCGCGTCATCTCGACCAGGCCAAGGTCACTGATTTTCTGAATGCCGCTCTTGGCGCGGTCATTGCGGAACAGTTCTTTGAGGCGATTGTAGATCTTCGTCCGGTTTTCGGGCAGATCCATATCGATGAAATCGATGATGATGATGCCGCCGATGTTGCGGAGTCGTAACTGGCGGCTGATTTCTTCGGCCGCTTCCAGGTTCGTTTGCAGTACCGTATCTTCGAGGCTGCTTTTGCCGACGAACCGCCCGGTATTGACATCGATGGACGTCAGGGCCTCGGTTTCTTCGATGACGATCGAGCCTCCACTCGGCAGCTCGACTGTGGGTCGCAGCGCGGCGCGCATCTGGCGTTCGACGCCATAGACGTCGAGCATCGGGCGCCGGCCCTGGTACAGCTCGACATCGTTGGCGCGCTTCGGTATGGCGCTTTCAAGGAATTTGCGGATGCGCTCGAATTCATCCGGATCATCGACGAGGATCTTGGCATAACGATCCGACAGGACGTCGCGTATGACCCGGAGCGGCATCGTCAGCTCACTGTAAACCGTGGCCGGCGCCGACGCCTTGCGGGCGCGGCGCTGCACGGTGTCCCAAAGGCGCACAAGATAGTCGCGGTCGGCCTGCAGCTCCTCGCGTGTCCGCCCCTCGGCGGCCGTGCGTCCGATCAGTCCCATGTCATCTGGCGCGATATCGCGCAGAATCGCGCGCAGGCGCGCCCGCTCCTTTGCAAAGCGAATTTTTCGGCTGACGCCGATGCGACGCTGATCCGGGGACAGTACAAGGTGGCGTCCCGGCAGCGTCAGGAAATTGGTCAGGCGCGCGCCCTTCGTGCCAATGGGTGCCTTTGTGATCTGGACCAGGATCTCCTGGCCTTCACGGACGACGTCTTCGATACGCGGTGATTGCTCGCCGCGTCGCGGTCCCCGGTCCTCGTCCCCATCGAGGTCCTCAAGTTCGCTGACGACGTCTCCCGCGTAGAGAAAGCCGGCTTTCTCCAGCCCGATTTCGACGAACGCTGCCTGCATCCCCGGCAGTACACGAGAAACTCTCCCCTTGATGATATTGCCGACGAGGGGTCGTTCGTCGTCGGCTTCCAGGAAAAGCTCTGCCAGGCGACCATCTTCGATCACCGCAACACGCGTCTCGAACGGGATGGAATGCACGAGGATCAGACTGTCTTTCATGCCCGTTCCATCCAGAAAAAGTTTGTTTCGTATGAATCATGGGTTTGTTCTTGTCTGTTCTGTAGGGGGCGGGAATGCTGGACGGACCGGCCTGGTCGCGCTTCACCGGACCCATGTCCCGGCATGATAACATGCGCCCTCTGGCCCATCGTGGCATTTGACGGTGGGAACTCAGGCGCCTATAATGCAATATATTCATTTTTTCGAATGTGTATGGTCCGGTGGCCGTACACGCAAACTGTCCCCGCCACAAGGAGAAGCGCACGATGGCCGGTATCATCAACGTCACGGACGATCAGTTCGAATCAGCAGTACTCGGTAGCGACACGCCGGTGATCGTCGATTTCTGGGCGCCCTGGTGTGGGCCATGCAAGGCGATCGCACCGGTGCTGGAGGAGCTGGCGGGTGAATATGACGGCAAGGTGACCATCGCCAAAATCAATGTCGACGATAACCCGCAGACACCATCAAAGTTCGGCGTTCGCGGCATTCCGACGCTGATCATGTTCAAGGGAGGGGAAGCCGTGGATCAGGTCGTTGGCGCCGTTCCGAAGTCACAGCTCGTCGCCATGATCGATCGCAACGCCGGCTGATTGCTGAACGATCGTCGACCCGAACGGGGCGCCTGCAGTCGCGGGCGCCCATTTCTTTTGCAGAAGGAATGAACCAGTAACGTCGGCATTCAGGCCGCTTGCCAACAGGGGAGCTTCGAGCCGGCCCGACGATAGCTACGCGATTGCGATCGGTCCTTCGGTGCGGCGCTCGAAAAATTGGCGCAGGATCGGGTTATCCGCCGAACGGATCTCTTCCTGGGTGCCAAACTGGATCAGCTCACCCATGTAAAGCATACCGATGTTGTCGGCGATCTTGAAGGTGCCTTCGATATCGTGGCTGATCACGACGAAGGTCGCGCCAGTCAGTTCCTTGGTTTCGAGAATCAGCTCATCGATCGCGGCGCTCATCACCGGATCGAGGCCACTGTTCGGTTCGTCGAAAAACACGATCTCGGGATCGAGCGCAATCGCGCGTGCGAGGCCCACGCGCTTGCGCATACCGCCAGAAAGCTCGCCCGGCATCTTGTGCTCGACGCCGGGGAGGCCGACCTGACGCAGTTTCTCGGCGACGATATCGCGAATCTTTTCTTCGGGGTAGTCGGTGTGCCGGTGTAGTGGAAAGGCAACGTTTTCATACACCGAAAGGCTGTCAAACAGGGCAGCATCCTGGAACAGCTTGCCGAACGTCGCACGCAGTTCGTAGAGCTGCTTACCGCGTAGTTTGTGGATATTGGTGTTGCCGTACCAGACTTCGCCGCGGCTGGGGCGTAACAGGCCGACCATGGTCTTCATCAGTACCGACTTGCCCGTACCGGACGGGCCGATGAATACGGTGATCTCGCCCTTGGGAATGTCGAAATTCATTCCCTTCAACACATGGTGGCTGCCAAACCACTTGTGCAGGTCGCGCACCGAAATCGCCGCGTCCGGATTGGGCGGAGCAATCGATTCAGCAGTCGTCGCGGGTGCAGTCTCGGCCATGGCTCAGGGGACAATCATACCATGTCTGGCACGGTGGGCGTCAGGGCGTTTGTTCATACAAGACCGATGTGACCGGTCCAGCGTGCCAGGCGCCGTCGCGACCGCGCAGTCGAATCTGCCACTGGCCCGGGCCCGTCGTCGGCAACGTGAAGCCGACCGGGCCGGTCGTCTCGCGGGTGAACCAGAACGGTTCCGGCGCGGTGACGGCGTAGCCGTTGTGCCAGCGCCATCCGGTCGTCGTCGACAGCCCCAGTGACCACTCGGCGGCGAGCATTCCGGCACTGCCGCTGCTGGTCGCATCGGTCACGGCGCCGGTCAGGGCCGTACTGCCGCTGACCGTGGTCGCAGAGACGGGCCAGCTGATCCAGGCGGTGACTGGCGTGGCGAGGTCGATCCGAACGGTCGTATTCGTGACGCTGCCGCGATGACCTTCACTGTCCACGCCGCGTGCTTCGACATTGTGTACGCCGTCCGCCGGTGTTGTCACGGCTAGCGTTGACGAGATCGGCGTGAGCTGCCATGGACCCCCGTTGATGCGAACTTCGAGCTGGCTGACCGCCGGCGTTGCCGTCACGGCAAGCGTCCCACTCGTCGTTGGGAACGCCTGACGCGCAAGCCTACGCAGCTTTTGCAAAGAAACACGGCCCGCACCTGATGCGCCACGATCGTCATCCGGTGCGCCGATGATGATGTCGTCGCCGATCCTGGCCAGCGTTGCGCCGAAGCGGCTGCCGCTGGCGGATCCATCGGGATCAATACGGAACAGGAGGCGGCCGTCTATGCCGGATAGCACATAGACGGCGCCCTGCGTGGTTGCGCCAGGCGCTGCTTCCGGTGCGCCGGCCAGCAAATCGGCATGGCCGTCGCCGTTGAGGTCGTCGGTCCAGAGGAGCGCGCTGCCCAGTCGTGCTCCGTCCAGATCACCCCAGTACGCCCAGACGATGGTCGTGTCGGTCGTACTGAACACGGCCACACCGCCAGGGCGCAGGGCCCCGGTGGCCGCTCCCGGCGCGCCCACTGCAATCAGTCCGTCAGTGACCGTAATCGCCTGGCCGAACCACGATCCGGCAAAAGCTCCGTTGATGCGGGCCAGTTCGATTGCGGTTCCACCAGAGACCAGCGAGACATACCCGCTGCCCGACGCGGCCAATGTCGCAGCCGCGGCCCAGTCGCCGCGCCCGTCGCCGTTCAGGTCACCGATGGCGACCACGGGCTCTCCAAAGCGGTCGCCGGACACGCCGTTTACCGTGTCCGTTTCTGTTCGCGTTGCACCGTCGTACTGGCGTACGCGCCCGGCGCCGCCGTTGTATCCGGGTTCACCAACCGCAAGATCGACCTGGCCGTCACCGGTGAAGTCGCCAACGACCGCGACGCTGCGACCAAACGCGCCGCCCACTGACAGGCTGTCGAGCCGTGCGATTTGTTGACTGGACGTGACCTCCACAAGATAGACCTGGCCCACGGTTCCCGCCGGTTCGCCGATGGCAAGATCCATGGTGCCGTTCCCGTCGAAATCGCCGGCAGCCAGTGCCGCGCCGTACTGTTCGGCCGGATTACCACTCAATAATGTGGCGATACTGCCGCCGGTCATCGCATCGAACACGGCAACGCTACCGATCCCGCCCGCCGCGGGCTGGCCGATCGCCAGGTCAATGTCACCATCGCCGTCGAAGTCGCCGATGGCGAGCGCGGAGCCAAATCCACCATTGGTCGTTGTGCTGGTGATCGCGGTCCGCTCGGTCGTTTGCGTGGCGATGCGGCCGTAATCCGGCTGTATCGTGACGTCCAGCGACGCCCATGGCGTCGCGCTGACTTCGGTGCTGGCGCTGCTCGCATTGAGGAGATTGTCGCGGGCGACGATCGTGGCATACACCGTAACGCCCGCCGGCAGGCCGGACAG
>RFIY01000381.1 GCA_003695505.1 Candidatus Dadabacteria bacterium
CGATGGCAACACCGTCAACGTCAACCTGCCCGACGAACTGAGCCCCGATCAGCTCACGCCCGAGTTTCTGCGCGAACTGGCCGAGCAAAAGGCCAGTGGCCCAACCGAGCTCGGCAAGGATCCGGACAGCGGCGAGCCCGTGCTGCTTCTGAACGGCCGGTATGGCTGGTTCGTCCAGCTTGGTGAGGCGAGCGACGACAACCCGAAGCCGAAACGCCAGTCACTGCCCCGCGGCATGTCACCCGACGATGTCGATCTCGATCTGGCCTTGAAGCTGCTGTCGCTGCCGCGCGATCTGGGCGCTCATCCCGAAGGCGGCCGCGTGATCACCACCTACGGACCCCATGGCCCTTATGTCGCGCACGCCAAAGAAGACGGCAAACGTGACTTTCGCTCGCTGCCCAAGGAAAAGACACCGCTCGATGTGACGTTCGACGAGGCAATGGAGCTGCTGCGCCAGCCCAAGAAACGCGGCCGCGCCGCTGCACAGGCGCTTCGCGAAATTGGCCCGCACCCCGCGGATGGTGAACCGATCCAGTTGCTCGACGGGCGCTATGGCCCATACGTCAAACACGGCAAGATCAACGCGTCATTGCCGAAGGATCAGGATCCCGACAAACTGACGCTCGAGCAGGCGGTCGAATTGCTGGCCGCAAAAGCCGCGAAGGGCAGCAGCAAACGCGGTAAAGGACGTAGCCGGTCTAAAAAGAAGGGATCCTGAAGCCACCGCAACGGGAACCCCGAACCTCGCGCCTGCGTCCTATATGATGTGAAGGTGCCCTGGTTTGGCGGTCGCTGACGATGGGAGTATAATGCACGATCGAACACCGGTTCCTGATTTTCTTCCCTCTGGCGACAAGGAGCATGCGCCATGAAAAAACTCATCCTGTTTGGTGCTTCTCTGGCACTGGCCCTGCCCGGAGCGGCGCTCGCTGGCGACGCGGCCGCAGGCAAGGCCAAGTACGACATGTTCTGCTCGAGCTGCCACGGCGCGAGCGGCAAGGGCGATGGCCCGGCTGGCGCCGCGCTCAATCCGAAACCGCGTAACTTTACGGATGCCGCCTGGCAGGACAAGGTAGACGATGCGCATATCGCCAAAGTCATCAAGGAAGGCGGCGCCGCGGCTGGCCTGTCTCCATTGATGCCGCCGTGGGGCGCGAGCCTGAGCGACGATGATGTCAACAATATCGTCGCCTACATCCGCAGCCTCAAAGGAAAATAGGCCGCGATCTCGCGTTTCGTTCACGGCCCGCGCTTCACTGGAGCGCGGGCCGTATCATATTCGTGACCGAACCTTCGGAGCCCCGCCATGTTGCTCGCCATCATCCTGACCGCACCCGATAAGCCCGGCCTGGCCGAGCAGGCTGCCGCCACGATCCGTGCGGCCGGCGGCAATGTCGAGACTTCACGTATGGTTCGGCTCGGCAACGAGTTTACGATGGCGCTGCTCGTCGATTTCCGCGGTGCCACGACCACACCCGATGCACTGGCGGCCGAGCTGCAGCAGGCCGGCTTCACCACCGTGGTCAAACCGACCACGCCTGGCCCGGCCGAGGACGGATTGCGCTATATCGTTCGTGCAATTGGCCTTGATCACCCCGGTATCGTCGCAGAAATCTCTGCTGCCATTCGAGCAGCCGGTGGCAACATTCACTCGGCCGAGACCGAGCTCGTGCATGCGCCGTGGAGCGGCGCGCCATCGTTCAGTTTCGAGGCGGAAGTCGGACTCGCGGATGCCTCGCAGGCGCGCGACCTTCGCGCCCTGCTGGAGGAACTCGCGGAACGGGAGCATCTTGACATCGAAGTGGGTCCGTTGCGGACGCGCTGAGCGCGTCAGGCGTTGCGGCGCCCTTCCAGCATCCAGGCAGGCGTTCCAGCAAGACGCTCGACCGTGCAGTCGCCCTGATCCGCGATCTGCCTGGCCAGTTCACGCATCTCGAGCAGATCGTAAGATTGCCCCGCCACATAGGTGCGGAACAGGGCAGTCGCGACTTCGCGTAGCGGCGCCGGCACCCGGAAACCCGAGACGAACGCGCGGGCATCGGCAAGATGGCAGCCGCGATCGACCTCGATCACACGCAGTCGGCCACCAGGGCGCAACACCCGCAGACAGTCACGGAGACCGGCCGTGGGGTCGGGCCAGTGCTTGATCGACGCGACGGAAATGACTTCGTGCTGACTGGCGTCGTCGAGTGGCAAATCGTCGGCTGAACCGATGCGAAAATCGATATCGACGCCGGCGCGTCGGGCACGGCCGCGCGCCCGGCGAATCTGGCCCGGGTTCAGGTCGATGCCCGTCAGTTTCAGGTCGGGGCGCCGCGCCGCGATCGCCAGCAACAACTGGCCGCCACCACAGCCGACATCGCATACGGCCGCATCGGGTGCCACATCGGCAATCAGCCTGTCCAGCAAGGCGAGATGAAATGCCTCGATCGCCGGTTCAATGACCCGGTCGTAGAACCAGGCTTCGGGTTCGGTGTAGGCGCCACGCATGGTTCGCGCCATCTTGAAGGGCGTTTTCATGACAGGATCGCCGCGCCACCGTCGACGACGAGCGTCGTTCCCGTGATTGCCCGCGCGTCGTCGCCGAGCAGAAAAGCCACCGCGGCGGCGACATCGTCGGGCTCGACCAGGCGTCCAAGTGGTGTCCGAGCGCGCGTTTCGGCCTCGAGTGCGTCGCGATCGGGAAAATGGTTCAGCGCATCGGTCGGCACCAGGCCGGCACGAACCGTATTGACGCGGATGCCCGCAGGTCCCCATTCGAACGCAAGCTGTCTCATCGCCGCCTCGATGGCTGCTTTGGAGACGCCGACCGATCCGTAGTCGGGAATGGCGCGCACCGCGCCAGGACTCGACAATCCGACGATGGATGAACCGTCAGCCATGTGCGGCCGGGCGAGCTGCGCGAGGTGGATGGCGCCCCACGCATTGATGTCCATCGTCCAGTCCCAGTGCTTCCGCGTCTGCTCGGCGAGTGGACGCAGCACGCCACTCGCCGCATTCAACACCAGGCCGCGGATTGGCCCGCCGTGTTCATGTACGGCGGATTCCACCAGCAGAATCAGATCGGCCTCTTTGGCAACATTGGCCTTGACCGGCACAAACTGGCCGGGCAGGTCTGCGACATCGGCGGCGAACGCATCCGCCGCGCGGCGATTCCGCAAATAGCAGCCATAGACGGTCCAGCCCTGGGCGAGCAGCCGTCTGGTCACGGCCGCACCGATCCCGCGGGTTGCTCCGGTGACGATGGTCAGCGGTGGTGAGTCCATATCGGCATTATCGCCGATTTCCCAAAGCGGCTCCAATGCCGCTCATGTCGCAACCGGTGGCCGTGGGGGCTGGGGTGGGTGCTTTTCTTCGAGTTCCGGCTCAGGGGGAACCTCACCGAAGATCTTGCGCCCGAGCCAGAGCAGAACGCGTCCGATATCGGTCCGGATCACATAGAGGGCTGGGACGAACAGCAGGACGAGGACGGTTCCGAACAGCAGTCCGTACCCCATCGTCACGGCCGCCGGTCGAACAAAGCGATCCATGCCGCCAATGCCGTAGACCGTCGGCACGAGACCGATCACGGTCGTAATCGTCGTCAGCCAGACCGCGCGGAAACGGCGCCCGCCGGCGTATATCGCCGCTTCAACGATTCCCAGGCCGCGCTCACGCGCCTTGTTGACGAAGTCAATCAGGACAATGGAATCGTTGACGACGACGCCCGACAGACCCACCAGGCCAAGGAGACCGACGAAACTGAGTGGCATTCCGTGGAAGTGCAGCGCCCAGATCGCGCCAACGACGCCGAATGGCACGGCCGTCATCACTACGAAGGGCTGCGAGACGCTGCCGAACTGGAACGTCAGAATCATGAAGATCAGCCCGACGGCGACGGCGAAGGCTTCGAACAGACTTTGCATGCTGTCGGTTGTCTCTTCGTACTCACCGCCGAGCTTGATAAATACACCCGGATGGCGTTCTTCGATTTTCCGCATGTCCGGTTCGAGGGCCTGGTTGACGCGCGTACTGTCACTGACATCCGGATCGATGTTCGCGGTCAACTGGATTGTCCGGAAGCCATCGCGGTGCAGCAACTGCCGTACCCCGGGACTGACGGTAAAACTCGCCACCTCGGACAGTGGGATCAAACGGCCGTGCGCGTTGGCGATGTGCAGTGAGGACAACGTATCGAGGGTTTTCTTCTTTGGCTCCGCGAACTGTACGCGGACGGGGATGCGATCGCCGCTGTCGCGAATCCACGTTGCGATTGAACCTTCGAATGCCGTCAGCACCTGACGACTGATGTCGGCCGGTGTCAGCAAGGCGCGGGACGCGGCAACGCGGTCGATCGTGATCTGCAGCTCGTCCTTGCCGCGGCTGTAGTCGATGGCAATGTCCTTGGTGCCCGGAACCGCCTCGACGAGGCGCTGAACCTCGTCCGCGATCGGAAGCAACTGCTGGAAATCGTCGCCGCGTATCTGGATGGCCAATGGCTTGCCAACTGGTGGCCCCGTACGTACGGGGTCGAGGTTCCAGGAGACCAGCCCCGCCCGCCGTGCAACATCGGGCATTTTCCGACGAATGTCCTCCATAATGTCGTGCGCGAGCCGGTCACGATCGGATAACGGGGTCAGATAGACGGCAATCTGGCCAATGTTGGAACCATTTTCGGCGAAGGGGTCTCCGGGGTCGTTCTGGATCAGTCCCACATAGGTGACAAAATTCTCGAGTTCCGTATCTGGCAATTCGCGAACAAGGTCTTCGACGACGCGAAAAGCATCCACCGTCTGATCCATGGTTGCGGTGATTGGCAGCTTCCCGCGGATGAAGAACGCATCCATTTCGTCGTTCGGGAAGAGCTCCAGGCGCATCTGGGTTTCCGCCCACCACAGTGAAAACCCAAGGACACCGAAAATGAATACAACGAACAGGTAACGGAACTGGATGATCCGCGCCAGCAGA
>RFIY01000382.1 GCA_003695505.1 Candidatus Dadabacteria bacterium
AATGGCATGATCAGCCGCGGCACGAAGGTGCCGTGCATGAACACGGGCTGCATCCGGCCGCGCGACACGCCCATGATCGCGACCTCGGGCGGATTGATCAGTGGCGTAAAATTGGTGCCTCCGATGCCGCCCAGATTGGACACGGTAAAGACCGCGCCCTGCATGTCCTCGGGCGCCAGTTTGCCGGTCCGGGCCGCGGCTGAAATCTGTTGCAGTTCGACCGCAAGCTCGACCAGATCCTTCTGGTCGACGTCGCGGATGACCGGCACGAGCAGGCCTCGATCCGTATCGACCGCGACACCGATGTGAATGTATTCCTTGTAGACCAGCTCGTTGCGGGCCAGGTCGATGGACGAACGGAACTTCGGAAAACGCCGCAGCGCCAGCCCGATGATCTTCAGTACGATCGCCGTCACGGTCAGCTTGCCACCAGCGGCCTCGACCTCGGCCGCCAGTCGTTTGCGCTGTTCGTCGATGTCAGTGATGTCCGCCTCGTCGAAATGGGTGACGTGAGGAATATGCTGCCAGCTTTCGGCCATCGACTTCGCGGTCGCGCGGCGCACACGATTCATCGTCTCACGGCGGATCTCACCCCAGCGGGCAAATTGCGCATCATCGAGCGGCTCCGGTTCCGGCGCCCGCACAATGACCTGCGTGGCTCCCCCGCCGGCGGCCGCGGAACGCGCGCGCGCAGCGGCCTTGACGTCCGCCTCGCTGATCCGGCCGCCGGGGCCTGTCCCCTGCACCGTCGCCAGATCGACGCCGATTTCACGGGCAAGGCGACGAACCGCAGGCGAGGCAATGACATCAGCGTGGGGCGCGACCGGCGCGGCCGCAGGAGCAGCAGGCGGTGTCGGCGGCGCAGCAGTTGCCTGCGTTTGCGGTGGTGCCGGTGGTTGCGGTTGCGGCGTTAACGGTGGATATTCATTGATCGTTTCCTCGCCCGGATCGACGCTCTCTGGTGCCGGGGCAGGCGCCGCCGCGGGCGGTTCGGGCGCGGCGGATGCGGGTGGTGGCGGGGGCGAGGTCGCGGCGCCTTCGCCGGCCTGATCGATCGTCAGCAACAGACCACCGACCGGCACTTCGTCACCCTCTTTGACATGCACGGCCGTCACCGTTCCGGCGACAGGTGCCGGGACTTCGAGCACCGCCTTGTCCGTTTCCAGCTCCAGCACCGGTTGATCGACGGCGACCGTATCGCCGGGTGCGACGAGAACGCGAACGACGTCGCCGCTTTCGATGTTTTCCCCCAGCTCGGGCAGATGAAATTCATAGGTTGACATACAGGCTGTACTCCCGCGTTCAGGCGTGCATGGGATTGGGTTTATCGGGATCGATATCGAGGCGGCGGATCGCGTCGGTGACGACGTCGGTTGCAATCGCGCCCTCATCGCGCAGCGCCGACAGGGCTGCGAGCGCAATGAAGCGCGCATCGACTTCGAAGAAGTCACGCAGGACTTCACGCGTGTCGCTACGGCCGAATCCCTCGGTCCCCAGACTGTAGAGGCGACGCGGGAACCACCGCGCTACGGAATCCGGCAGCACCTTCATATGGTCGCTGGCCGCAACGATCGGTCCAGGCGCGTCGGCGAGACATTGCTCGATCCAGGTGCTACGACGCGGCTGGTCGGGATGCAGCATGTTCCAGCGGTCGACATCGAGCGCGTCACGGCGCAGTTCCTTGTAACTCGTCACGCTCCAGACATCGGCCTGCACATCGAAATGCTCGGCCAGCAACTCGGCGGCCCTGATCACCTCGTTGAGAATCGGCCCGCTGCCCAGTAGCTGCACGCGCAGCGGCGCGTCGGGATCTGCTGCGAACCGATAACGGTAGAGTCCTGCCAGCACGCCGCGCTCGAGTTCGTCGGTTTCGGGAGCCGGCGGCATCGCGTAATTCTCGTTCTCGACCGTCAGATAGTAGAACAGGTCTTCCTGCTCGACATACATCCGGCGGATGCCCTCGCGGACGATGATGGCGATTTCGTAGGCGAATGCCGGGTCATAGGCCATACAGGTCGGCACCGGAAGCGCCAGCACATGTGAATGGCCGTCCTGGTGCTGCAACCCCTCGCCGTTCAGCGTCGTGCGGCCAGCCGTGCCCCCGACCAGGAAACCCTTGCAGCGCCGGTCGGCCGCCGCCCAGATCAGATCCCCGATCCGCTGGAACCCGAACATCGAATAGAAAATGTACATCGGGATCATATTCAGACCGTAGGTCGCATAGGCGCTCCCCGCGGCCATGAAGGATGCCATCGAGCCGGCCTCGGTGATGCCTTCTTCGAGAATCTGCCCGTCGGTTGCTTCCTTGTAGTAGAGCAGGTTTTCGCGATCGACCGGCTCGTAGATCTGGCCGGCGTGCGAGTAGATGCCAGCCTGGCGGAACAGCGCCTCCATACCAAATGTCCGGGCCTCATCGGGTACGATCGGGACGACCAGTCTGCCGACGTGCGGATCCTTGAGCAGCTTCGCCATCACGCGCACGAACGCCATCGTCGTCGATACGGGCCGGCCGTCGGAGCCGGCAAAAAACTCATCCCAGAATCCGGCCTCCGGCATCTCCAGTGGCGTCGCGCGAACGCGGCGCTGCGGCAGGTAGCCGCCCAGCGCCTCGCGGCGCTCCCGCATGTACTTCAGGACGGGACTGTCGTCGGGCGGTTTGTAAAACGGCGCCTCCGCGACTTCATCGTCCGAAATCGGAATCCCGAAACGATTGCGAAAGTGGATGAGCTCTTCCTCGTTGAGCTTTTTCTGCTGGTGCGTGATGTTGCGCCCTTCACCGGCCTCGCCGAGGCCATACCCCTTGATCGTCTTGGCAAGGATCACCGTCGGGGCGCCGCGATGCTCAACCGCACGGCGGTAGGCATTGTAGACCTTGACCGGATCGTGACCGCCACGGTTGAGCCGTTGCAGCTCCTCATCCGAATAATGCTCGACAAGCTTCAGCAGTTCCGGGTACTTGCCAAAGAAGTGTTCACGAATGTATGCGCCGCTTTCGACGACATATTTTTGATAATCGCCATCGACCGCCTCTTCCATGCGCCGGATCAGCAGGTTGCCGGAGTCGCGTTCGAGCAGCGGATCCCAGGCGCGGCCCCAGACGACCTTGATCACGTTCCAGCCGGCCCCGCGAAACGCGGCCTCGAGCTCCTGGATGATCTTGCCATTGCCGCGCACCGGCCCGTCGAGGCGTTGCAGGTTGCAGTTGACGACGAAAATCAGGTTGTCGAGTTTTTCGCGCGAGGCCAGTGTGATCGCGCCGAGCGATTCCGGCTCGTCCATCTCTCCGTCGCCCATGAAGGCCCAGATCTTCGCGTCGCTTTTCGGCTTCAGCCCGCGATCCTCGAGATAACGCGCGAAGCGGGCCTGATAAATCGCCTGAATCGAGGTCAGCCCCATCGACACAGTCGGGTACTGCCAGAAATCGGGCATCAGCCACGGATGTGGATAGGAAGACAGCCCGTCGGCCTGGACTTCGGTGCGGAAATGTTCGAGGTGTTGCTCGGTCAGCCGGCCTTCAAGGAAGGCGCGCGCGTAGATGCCGGGGCTGGCGTGCCCCTGGAAAAAAATCTGATCGCCTTCGAAATCCTCCCGCGGCGCCTGGAAAAAGTGGTTGAAGCCGACCTCAAGCAGCGTCGCGGCCGAGGCGTAGGTCGAAATGTGACCGCCGATACCGTCGTGTTCGCGGTTGGCGCGCACGACCATCGCCATCGCGTTCCAGCGGATGATGCTGCGCAGGCGGCGCTCGATTTCACGACTGCCGGGATACGGTTTTTCCTCATTGGCCGGAATCGTATTGATATAGGGCGTGTTCGCCGTAAACGGGATGCGCACCCCACGTTCGTGCGCATGAATCGACAGTTCGCGCAGCAGCTCGCGCACCCGGTCCGGACCCTCACGCCGCAGGACATCGTCGAGCGCGTCCAGCCATTCCTGGTTCTCGAGGGCGATCTCGTCGTACTCTGCCACCGTCTGCGCTGCCTTTCCCGGACGATTCGTCCTGG
>RFIY01000060.1 GCA_003695505.1 Candidatus Dadabacteria bacterium
TCCTCGGTGCGTACGGCACTCAAGGCCCGCGATGCCGGCGTGGACATCATCATTGCAGAGGGCGTCGAATCAGGTGGCAAGGTCAGCCCGGACGAGGTGCCGACGATCTCACTGATTCCGCAGGTCGTCGATGCCGTCGACGTGCCGGTCGTCGCCGCCGGCGGTCTCGCCGAAGGGCGAGGACTGCTCGCCGCACTGGCGCTCGGCGCCGTCGGCGTCCAGATGGGCACACGCTTTCTGGCCTGTACCGAGGCCGATATGGCGCATGACAACTGGAAACGGGTCCTGGTGCAGGCCGGGGACAATGCCACCGCGATCGCCTGCCGCAAGTCGTCGCCGACGCGCATGATCAAGAACCAGTTTTTCGACGAACTGGATGCGCTGGACGAACCGGGAAAGAAGGCAATGCACTACATGCCCGTCCAGGCACAGGGCATGGCGCGTATCCCGACCGATACCGACGGCACGACCGGCAACTACGTGGCCGGCACGGGCGCCGGTCTCATTCACGAGATCCGGCCAGCCGCAGAGATCGTGGCAGAGATCGTCGATACGGCGGCGGCCCGATTGCGCGACGTCCAGGAGATGTTCCACAACGACTGACGGCTCGGCCGTTTGCCGTACCGCCGGCCTCCTGGCGCAGGATGCGATGGCGCGACCATAATATTACATCTTGTTGCCATAATTACACTACTTATGTAATATGTTAGACATGTTGAAACCACCTGCAGCACCGACCTGCGGTCGGCTCATACTCGAACTGCTGACGGCGATCCCGCAACACACCGCGCCCGCGGCCGTGCTGATCCGTGGTGCGGCGGTCTTTGGGTTTGACGACAATGCCGTCCGCGTCGCGTTGACCCGACTGCGACAGCGGGGCCTGATCGCATCTGTCGAGCGCGGCATCTACCGCATCGGCCCGAGCGCCGAACAGACGACCGGCTGGATTGTTACCTGGCGTGACCGGGCGAGCTGGCTCGCCCCGTGGGATGGCACCTGGCTCGCGTTGAGCGTTGACCTGTCCGATCTGACACGAACGGACCAGATGCATCTGCAACGCTGGCTGCAACTGCGCGGGTTTCAGGCAACCTCGCGCGCGCTGTTTCTACGACCGGCGAATCTCGACCGGCCATGGGAACGCCTCGGAGCTCCTCCAATGCCGGCGTTGACCGGGCATTTCGACGTACACGGCGCACTACCGGAACAGACCCTCACGCACTGGCGCAGCGGCCCCTGGAACGCGCAGATGCGACGTGCGCTGGAACGTCTTCGTCAGGCCCGACAGTCGATGGCCGACCGTTCACTCGAGGAAGCGGCTCGCCTGTCGTTTTTGACGGGCTCCGACGCCATTGCCGCGATCGTCCGCGAGCCGCTGCTGCCCGAGCCGTGGACCGATGCAGCCTTGCGACAGCAGCTCATTCAGGAAATGACCGCGTTCGATGAGCTCGGCAAACGACTCTGGTTCCGCATCATGTTTCCCGATTCCACCACGGCTTCCACCTGTAAAGGAGAAGACCCATGACCGATCGTGTCCCCGCACGCATTACCGACGTCCTGACGCCCGCAGAACTGCGTGAACTGACGCAGGCTTCGGACCTGCAAGGCTGGCTGTCCGTGCTGACCACCTGGGGCATGATTGCCGGGTCGTTTGCGCTGGTCGCGTGGCAGACGACCTGGTGGACGATTGCGATTGCGCTCGTCATCCTCGGCGGCCGCCATCTGGCGCTGGCGATTCTGATGCACGAATGCTCGCACTACTCGCTCTTTCGCACGAAGCGCCTCAACGACATCGTCGGGCGCTGGCTCGCGGCGGCCCCGACGTGGCAGGACGTCTATCGCTACCGCACACACCATATCCAGCACCATGCCCATACCGGCACCGAAAAGGATGTCGACCTCGGACTGGTCGAACCATTTCCGACGAACTGGTCGAGCCTGCTGCGCAAGTTCGCGCGCGACCTGAGTGGCGTTTCCGGGCTGAAACGGGCGCTGGGGCTGTTGCTGATGGACTTCGGCTTCCTGACTTACTCAGCTTCAACAACGGCAAAACCGATTCCGCAAAAGGGCCGTCCATTCCGCGATATCATTCTCACGGGCGCTCGCAATCTGTACCCGGTCGTGCTGACCAACGGCGCGCTTTACGCCACCCTGGCCTGGACCGGCCACGGCTGGCTGTACAGTCTCTGGGTCATCTCGTGGCTGACGACCTTCAGCCTGTTCGTCCGCATCCGGTCGATGGCCGAACACGCCTGCACCGAGCAAACCGCGAACCAGTTTCTGAACACGCGGACGACATATGCGAGTCCGCTGGCCCGCGTGACCGTTGCCCCGCACCACGTCAACTATCATCTGGAACACCACGTCGCAATGACCGTACCGCACTACAAACTGAAACGGCTGCACCGGATGCTGCGCGAACGTGGCGTCTATGACCACAGTCCGTCGGCGCCAAACTATATCGAAATTTTGCGTCTGGTCGGCAGCGGCAAGGCGGCCGCCGCGGCTGCGTAAGGTCGAGTGGTCAGAACGTCGCTTCGACGCCAATCCGGACTTCTCGGCTGTCTTCTTCGTAACCCGAAATCGCAACGTCGTCGCGTACCGTCGTAAACGCTCGAGTCCCGGTCAGATTGCGACCGGTCAGCAACAGCGTCCAGTGTTCGACGGGCTGCCAGCGGATGTTCGCGTGCAGCCATGTGGCCGCATCGCCATCGCCGTAGCGGCCACGATAGATGACGCTCGGGGTCATCCAAAGGGGCATGTCGTCCTCGAACAACTTCAGCATCGCCGCCCCCTTGGCCAGCACCCGCGGCATCGTCCGAAGATACTCGCCGTTTTTCAGACCGCTGCCGCGATCCCACCGACCTTCGTGAAACGTCGCGCTGAGATCCACACGCAACATGGTTACCGGCAGCCACGTCACACCCAGATCGGCACCCCAGGTCCAGAGTACGTCAGGCTCAAGATTCACAAACTGCGCCTCTGTCGCCGTCGGAGACGTCACCCGCGTTTCGATGCTGTCCTGAATCGCGTTGACAAAGCCATTCAGACGCACCGTCAGTGTATCGGTCGGCCGACTGTCAAAGACCAGTTCATAGGAGTCCTGCAGCTCCGGATCCAGATAAGGGTTCGGCGTGATCACCGTGGCAACCGCCGAAAACAGTTCCAGGATACTCGGCAGCCGGAATGCGCGACCATACAACGCCTTGACCGTCAGGCGGTCGTGCGCCCGCCAGATCAAGGCTCCCCGCCCCATCGGCGAGAATGTCGGATCCGGGCTGGCCTGGTCGCTGTTGAAAATCTGGAAATCCCAGGTGCGCGTCTTGTACACATTCAGGCGCAAGCCACCGAGCAGGCTCAATTTTTCGTGAAGGTCGACGCCTCCCTGTATAAACACATTGAAATCCTCGATCAGCCCACGCACCGTCTCGAGCGGAATCAACGGGTTGTACCCACCCGACTGTTTGAACCGCAAATCAAAATCGGTCACATAGTGAGAGCGGCTCTGGATACCGACCTTCGCCTGCCAGCGATCCGCCTGGTAGCCGCTGTCGCCCTGGGCCTCGATCAGATAGCCGTTGTAGCGCAGGATTGTCCGATTCTCTTCGATCGTCTTGAATCCGGGTAGCGGCGCGGTCGGCGGAAAACGCCCAAAATCCAGTTCCCGCTTGCGATAGTCGAGCGCGGCATGCCCGCTCCAGCGCCACGGACCTTCGCCGCCGCTGTATCCCATCTCGGCGCCAGCCATCTGCAACGTCGATGGTTTATTGGCATTGGACAGCGCAGCCTGGAACCCCTGCATGAACGACCGCAAGTAGTGATACTGTACACGCGCGTACCAATTATCATTGCGCGCCGTCGAAAGCAGCGACACCCAGGTACTCTGGCGCGGGAAACTGCCCCTGATGCCGAAGTCGTCGCCGTCCAGAAACACATCACGGTCATTGGTCAGGCCACCCTGGACATCGGTGCGTACGCGCCAGCCACCATCCAGCCGCACCGCCGCGGCGGCGGTACCGTCGAGGCCGTTCGGCGGGTCAAGCAGGTTCGCGGCTGCGCTGCCACCGTACGCGTTGCCGTCCGGATCTCGCGTGATCACGCGAATCACGCCTGCCATCGCACTCGAACCGTACAAAACCGCCGCCGGGCCGCGCAGAAACTCGACACGCTCGATGCTGTCGATCGGAATCGACAGAATGTTGTAGGCTTCATCGAACTCGTCAAGCACGCTATGGTTGTCGATCATCAACGAAATGCGTCGCGCGCTTGCGCCGCCGCGCAGGCGCGCCTCATTAAAGATGAACGGCGCCAGATTGTGGTAGCTGCGATAGACGCCGGTCAGATGTTCGAGCAGTTCGGCGAGCGTCCGCACACCGAGCCGCTGCAGATCTTCGCGTGTCCAGACCTCGACGACGGCCGGTACCTCGGACAGGCTCTGCTTGCCAAATCCACCACCCGTATCGACCTCGGTATTGAGGAGCGCTTCGAGATCGAGCGCGGAAAAGTCGCTGAACTCTTCGTCCTGGGCTTGCGCCGCCAGTGGCATCAGGATCAATGTTGCAAGCAGCGCCAGTTTCCGCATCGAAAACCCCCAATCATGCAAACGGAGTTTGCCATGACTCATGGCCATGTCCACCCTAGCACCCGCACAGGCGGTTTGCAAGTGACCGGCGACCCGTCGTTATACTGTTGACGACTGAGCGAACATTCATTCGAGGAGGCCCCGTGACGAGCCTGAACCATGCCACGATCTGGATCACTGGCGCGTCGTCCGGCATCGGCGAGGCCTTCGCGCGCGAGGCGGAAGCGGCCGGCGCCACCCGACTGATCCTGAGCGCGCGTCGCGAGGATGCCCTTGAGCAGGTCCGCGCCGGCATGCAACGTCCCGACGACCACCGCGTCGTCCAGCTCGACCTGGCCGACACCGACGCGCTGGGGCCGCTTGCCGAACAGGTCTGGCACGAACACGGCCCGATCGACATCATCGTTCACAGCGGTGGCATCACGCAGCGCAGTCTTGCGAAAGACACGACCTTCGACGTGTATCGGCGCATCATCGACGTTGACTTTCTCGGCACCGTCGCGCTGACACAGGCGCTGCTGCCGCACATGCTGGAACGTGATCACGGACATATCGTGATGATCTCGTCGCTCGTCGGCAAATTCGGCACACCCCTGCGGTCGGCCTATGCGGCAGCCAAACACGCCCTGCACGGTTATGCCGATGCCGTACGCGCCGAACTCGCGGACACGGGTGTACACGTCACGGTCTTTTGCCCCGGATTCATCCGCACGAACATTTCGGTGAATGCGTTACTCGAAGACGGCACGCCGCAGGGGCGGGACGACCCGGCGATCATCAACGGAAAAGACCCCGCCGACTGCGCACGGGCGATTCGCAAGGCGATCGAAAAAAATCGGGGCGAAGCCTACTTTGCCGGCAAGGAAATGCTCGGCGTATACCTCAAACGCTTTACGCCGCGTCTCTTTGAGAAGATAATCCCGCGTCTTCCGGTTCGTTGAACAGGCGCGCTTCGCACCAGCGCAGCACCGCCTCTTCATCGACGGACACATAGACTTCGGCCGCCGGCTCGGCTCCCTCGCGCATCAGGCGATCAACGGCGAGTTGTTTGCGAAAATTGGGTGACCTGATTGCCCAAAAACGGACGCCGGCCGCCGTCCCACGTGCAGCCATGTCGCGGATCGCCTCCGCATAGCCGGGCCCAACCGGTGTCGGATTCGCGCAACGGATCAGCACGAGCCGCCTCGGCCGCTGCTCGAGTTCGGACGTGACCGCCCGGAGCGCCGCGATCAGTTCGGGCGTCCCCAGCTCGGGCGCGATGTCGATCTCCAGGATCTCCTGTTCATTGAAACTTTGCATCAGTACCCCCTTGTGCGCTGGCAGTCCGAGTCAGTACGCTGTCGTTATCGGCGTTCCCGGCCGATTCTTAACGCTGTACCGCCAGTACCAATTTGGCATATCTTGGCGCCCGCGCAGTTTTTGCTACGATATGTGGTATCCATAGCCCAGAAACCCGATACGGAGTGCCCCCGGCGACATGGCTACACCCGAACAGGTAGTCTACGACGAAAACAGCATCCGGTCCCTCGACTGGCGCGAGCATATCCGGCTGCGGCCGGGCATGTATATCGGCAAGCTCGGCGACGGTTCGACGCCCGATGACGGCATCTATGTCCTGATCAAGGAGGTCATCGACAACTCGATCGACGAGTTTGTCATGGGCGCCGGAAACCGGATCGACGTGACGGTCGCCGAGCGACATGTCAGCGTCCGGGACTACGGCCGCGGCATTCCGCTCGGCAAGGTCGTCGACTGCGTGTCGCGCATCAACACCGGTGGCAAGTACGACTCCGAGGCATTCAAGAAATCCGTCGGCCTCAACGGCGTCGGCACCAAGGCCGTCAATGCGCTCAGCGCACGCTTCGAGGTCGTCTCGTACCGCGACGGCGCCTGCAAGCGGGCGGTGTTCAGCCGTGGCGAGCTGCTCGAAGACCCGCCCGAGGCGCCGACAGACGAACCCAACGGCACGCTGGTCGTCTTTGAGCCCGATCCCGAGATCTTTCGCAACTACCGTTTTCAGCGCGAGTACATCGAGGAGCTGCTCTGGAAATATGCCTGGCTCAACGCCGGCCTGACCCTGTCGCTGAACGGGCAGAAATACAAGTCGGCGAACGGCCTGAAGGATCTGCTCGAAGCCAAGACCGAAGCGGACCGGTTGCGCTACCCGATCATCCACTTCAAGACGGACGACCTCGAAATCGCGTTGACCCATGCGAGCCAGTATGGCGAAGACTATTACAGCTTCGTCAATGGTCAGCATACGACGATGGGCGGCACGCACCAGGCGGCGCTGCGCGAAGGCGTCGTCCGCGCCGTCAAGGAGTTCTTCAAGAAGGACTACGATCCATCGGACATCCGCGCCGGCCTGATCGGTGCGATCGCGGTACGTATCCAGGAACCGGTCTTCGAATCGCAGACCAAGACCAAACTGGGTTCACAGTACGTCGACCCCGAACAGACGCGCACGATCCGAAGCTGGATCGTCGACTACCTCAAGACCGAGCTCGACAATTTCCTGCATCGCAACAGCGACGTCGCCGAGGCGATGGAGCAGCGCATCCGCGAAGCCGAGCGCGAACGCAAGGATCTGGCCGGCATTCGCAAACTTGCACGCGATCGCGCCAAGAAGGCGGCCGTGTACAACAAGAAATTGCGCGACTGCCGCGTCCACCTGGGCCGCAACCACGATCGGGCGCAGGAATCGACGCTATTTATCTGCGAGGGTGATTCGGCAAGCGGTTCGATCACGAAGGCCCGCGATGTCGAAACGCAGGCAGTATTCAGCCTGCGCGGCAAGCCGCTCAACTGTTTCGGCCTGACCAAGAAGGTCGTCTACCAGAACGAAGAATTCAACCTGATCCAGCACGCCCTCAACATCGAGGACGGCCTCGACGGCCTGCGCTATAACCGCGTCGTAATCGCGACCGATGCCGACGTGGACGGCATGCACATCCGCCTGCTGCTGATGACCTTCTTCCTGCAGTTTTTCCCGGAGCTCGTACGACACGGCCATGTCTATGTACTGCAAACCCCACTGTTTCGGGTGCGCAACAAACAACGCACGATCTATTGCTACGATGAACAGGAAAAACAGCAGGCCATCGAAACGCTCGGCGGCAAGGTCGAAATCACCCGCTTCAAGGGACTCGGCGAAATTTCGCCCGACGAGTTTGAAGCCTTCATTGGCGAAGATATGCGGCTCGATCCGGTTCGCCTGTCGCAGCAGACCAAGATTCAGGCACTGCTCGGCTACTACATGGGCAAAAATACGCCACAGCGTCAGGAATTCATCATCGGCAACCTTCGCCTCGAGGACAACCGCGACATCGAGCCGCTCGAAGAAGAGGTCGTTGACGCGGAGGCGACCGCATGACCGAACTGCCGCCCGACAACATCGGCGACGACACGCTCGCCAACGATGCCCAGCACATCGATGAGCTCTACGAGAGCTGGTTCCTCGAGTACGCCAGCTATGTGATTCTCGACCGCGCCGTTCCGTACCTCGAGGACGGACTGAAACCGGTGCAGCGGCGCATCCTGCACGCGATGAAGCTGCTCGACGACGGCCGCTACCACAAGGTCGCGAACATCATCGGCAAGACGATGACGTTTCATCCGCACGGAGACGCGTCGATCGCCGATGCACTGGTCAATCTTGGCCAGAAGGATCTGTTGATCGACACGCAGGGCAACTGGGGCAACATCTTCACCGGCGACCCCGCCGCGGCGCCGCGATACATCGAGGCACGGCTGAGCAAATTCGCGCTCGAAGTGCTGTTTCACCCCGAACTGACCGAATGGCAGGCCAGCTACGACGGACGCGCCAAAGAGCCTGTGATGCTGCCGGTGCGCTTCCCGCTGTTGCTCGCCCAGGGCGTAGAGGGGATCGCCGTCGGTCTGTCGACACGGATTCTGCCGCACAACTTCCTCGAACTGATCAATGCGTCGATCGCGGTACTCGAAGGCCGCCCCTTCAAACTGTATCCCGACTTCCCGACGGGGGGGATGATCGATGTCAGCCAGTACAACAAGGGAGCCCGCGGTGGTCGCATCAAGGTGCGTGCCCGCATCGAAACGGTCGACGCAAAGACCCTGCGCATCTGCGACATTCCGTATGGCACGACGACGACCAGTCTGATCGACTCGATTGTTGCCGCCAATGAAAAAGGCAACATCCGCATTCGCAAGATCGAAGACAACACGGCCCGTGAGGTCGATGTCCGCATCCACCTGCCATCGGGCGTCTCCCCCGAAGTGACGATCGACGCGCTGTACGCCTTCACGAATTGCGAGGTTTCGATCTCGCCGAACTGCTGCATCATCTACAATGGTCGTCCGCTGTTCACCGACGTTCACGAACTGCTGAAGATCAGCACCGAGCATACGAAGCATCTGCTCGAACGCGAGCTGCAGATCCGGCTGGAAAAGCTCGAACAGAAATGGCACGCCGCGTCGCTCGAAAAAATCTTCATCGAAAACCGCATCTATCGCGACATCGAAGAATGCGAAACGTGGGAAAGCGTTCTTGAAACGATCGATCGCGGTCTGGAGCCCCACAAGCACAAGCTGCGCCGCGAGGTCACCGAAGACGACATCGTCAGGCTGACAGAGATCAAGATCAAGCGCATCTCGAAGTACGACAGTTTCCGCGCCGACACCTATCTCGCCGAGCTCGAAAAGGACATCGCCCAGGTCAAGCTCGACCTGCAACACATGACCGAATACACGATCGCCTGGTTCGAGGGCTTACGTGAGCGCTACGGCAAAGGTCGCGAGCGGCGCACGAAAATTCAGACGTTCGAACAGGTCGACACCGTTGCGGTCGCCGCCGCTACAGAAAAGCTCTACGTCGATCGCGCGGAGGGCTTCATCGGCACGGGCCTCAAGAAAGCCGAACTGATCGGCGAATGTTCGGCGCTCGATGACGTGATCGCGATCCGCAAGGACGGCAAGTTCACCGTGTCGAAGGTCGGCGACAAGGTCTTCATGGGCAAGGACATCCTGCACGCCGCGGTCTGGCGCAAGGGTGATGAGCGCACCGTATACAACATGATCTATCGCGATGGACGTCAGGGTCCGGTGCGCGCCAAGCGATTCACGATCCCGTCGGTCATTCGCGATCGTGAGTACGACCTGACGAAGGGCAACCCTGGCAGTCGCGTGCTTTACCTGACCGCTAACCCGCAGGGCGAAGCCGAAGTCGTCCAGGTCACGCTGCGCGAAGACTGCCGCGCCAAGAAAAAGCAGTTCGAGTTCGATTTCGGTGACATCGATATCCGCGGGCGCGGTTCCCACGGCAACATCGTCACCAAATACCCGGTAAGGCGGATCACGCAGCTCAGCGTCGGGCCGTCGACGCTGGCGCCGGAATCGATCTGGTTCGATCCGGCGACCGGGCGCCTCAACACCGAGGAGCGGGGTCGCCTGCTCGGCGAGTTTGGCGGCGATGACCGTATTGTTGCGCTCTACGATAATGGTGAGTTCGAGGTCACCGACTTCAACCCTGACAACCGCTACGGCGACGGGCTGCTGTTGCTCGAAAAACGGCCCGCCCACGGGATTCTGACGCTGGCCTATCAGCACCCGGAGCGCGACGCCGACTACGTCAAGCGCATCGAACTTCCAGTTGAGCCGACCGGCAAGCGCGTTGCGCTGCTGCCAGAAGGCGCCGGCAAGGTGCTCTTTGCCAGCCTCGATGCCCGCCCACGCATCCGCGCCGAGTTTCGCAAGGGCAAACGCAAGACGCCCGAACCGCAGGAGCTGGTCCTCGAAGACATCGTTGGCGTCAAGGGCCTCACGGCCATTGGCAACAAACTGGCACGACACCGCGTCAAAAAGATCGTACCACTCGATCCGCTGCCCGAACCGGAGCCACAGGCGACGCCGGGCGACGCCCCGGCCGCCGACAGCGAGTCACCTTCCCGCGACGACGATACTCCGACGCCGAACAACACCGGCTCGCTGACCCAGTTATCGCTACTGGATCCGGAATAGTCTATACGCACCCGTGGCGCGGCACGGCAGATTGGGGGCGCGATGCGAAGCGAAGCGGGTCAGGCGGGGTCAGACATGATGTAATGCCATATGAAGCACCCACGGACCAACATTCAGCTCGCCTCCGAATGGCAGCACCATATGCGAAAATGCCGATGCGAAACGAGTCAGACGTGATGCTTTGACATAAGTGCCTCGTACCAACTCCGCACCCGCGGGTCGGTATTCAGCTTTCCTTCGAACCGCCGCGCCGCATGCGACAACGCCGATGGATCCCGCTGTAAGGTGCGCCCCAGTGCCGTCAGGGACCACGCGCCCGTTTGCAACCCGGCATACGCCAGCATCCCTCGCCCCAGCGCCGGGAGTCTCCGCTTCCCCGGCTGGGCCAGTACCTTCGGATCGATCCCAAGTAGTGCAGCGACCTTGTGCACCGCCTGCTCCATCGTCAGATCCAGCTCTACAATATTCTGACCCCGCCGCATCACGGCTTCGGCGAAGCCATCTGGAGCCAGCACTGCCTGTTTGCGGCTGTTGCCACGTTTGAAGTCCAACTGGACGGGCTGGTCGATGCCTTTCTGCACAAATGTCTGAAACGCCGCAACGGCAGCGTCACGACGCGTCGAAAAAGTCCCCAGTACCATGTCGTTTGTCAACCATTCCGGTCCAGCGCCGCTCAGGTAGTGGCGATGAGAAGACCAGGGATACTCCTCTGGCCGATCAACGGCGCCTACGCGAACGGGGTTGAGGTGGATATATCGAATCAATTCACTCAAATACGCATCTCTGTCGACGAGGATCGCACGATGCCGGTCTTGAAACAGATGTCCGGAGCGATTGCGCGTTCGGTTGAACCACTGACCGTACCGGCCGAACAGGCTCTGCATCGCGCGGCCA
>RFIY01000009.1 GCA_003695505.1 Candidatus Dadabacteria bacterium
GTCGGCGACGACACTGGATTTTGGCGGCTTCAGTTTTCTGACCGGCATACCGTGGCTGGCGGCGCAGCGACGCGACGGCCCGGGCGGGTACGCGTTCACCATCAGCGGCGCGAACCTGTCCGGTGCAACGATTGCCGGCGTCGAGGCAACCTTCGATCTGGATCAGGCGATTGCCGATCCGATCCGGCTCGCGCCCAATGAACCGTTCGAACAGCACTATCTGTTTGCGGTAGGCGACAGCGATGCGCATAGCGCGGTCCGCTGGATTGCCGCACGCGATGACGCGCTACCGGTCGACTACCGTGCGGCGACGGAGCCAACGGCGATCCGTGTCGTCGAAGCCGACGGCGGCGCACCGGTCAGCGATGTCGTCGTCGATCTTGAACTCTGGTTCGACGAGCGCTGGCAGGTTCTCGATCGCATGCGCCCCGATGCAAATGGCTACCTGCCCGCCGATCAGCTCGACATGATCAATCAGAGCGGCGATCGACGCCTGGTCGCCTGGAGCGACGGTCGCGGACGCAGCGCACCGACCCTGTGGAGCGACGGCGCCCCGTCCACCGTCACCGTGCCAACGGCCGGCGCATTGACCGTGCGCATCAACGATGAGCAGGGCCAGCCCATGCCCGCGCGCCTGCAACTCTGGCAAAACGACGAACGCGTGCGCCAGGTCTTCCTGACCGGTGAACAGACGATCGCCGTCGCACCCGGCACCTACGAACTGCACATCAATCACGGCTTCGAATACAGCATCACCTCGGCCACGGTCACCATTCCTTCCGGCGGAACCACCCGTTTTGAAACCACGTTGAAGCACCTCGTCGACACGCTCGGCTGGATGTCGATCGACACGCATGTGCACTCGTCTCCGAGTCCCGACAGCAAGGTTCTGGTTGACGAGCGTATTCGCAACGCGGCCGCCGTTGGACTTGAGGTTCCCGTCGCAACCGACCACGAAGCCATCGTCGGCCTCTGGCAGGGCATTGTCAAAACGGGCCTGTACGAGTGGGTCACGACGATCACGGGTGAGGAGGTCACTGCCTCATTGCCCGAACACCTCACCATGTTCCCGGCGATACCGGACGGGACATTGCGCGGCGGTATCGTGAAATGGTATCGCAAGGGCCTGCCTGAACTGTGGGACGCCATTCATGAGCGCAGCAACGGTGGCGTCGCGATGCTCAACCACCCGAAACAGATCTACCGTCTGCTGGAATGGGACCGCGTCGCCGGCCAGCCGGCCATCGCCGATTACTCCGTGCTGCAATTGACCGATTCGCAAACACCGTGGTCCTGGGACTTCGAAGGCGTCGAGCTGATGAACGGCTACGGCACGATCTTTCGACAATCGGGTGACCACCCATCGATCGGCCACTTCGACAACTGGATGAGCTTTCACAATCACGGCCACCGGATCGTCGGTGGCGGCGCCAGCGACGCCCACGGAACGAACGACCTCGGCGAGCCGCGCAGCTATTTCCGCAGCCCGACCGACAAGCCAGCGGAGCTGTCTGTCGATGACGCCGTCGCAGCCTACAAGAGCGGCCAGGTGCTGGTCAGTGGCGGCGCGTTCATCCGCGTCGTCGGCGTCAATGGCCAGTCGATCGAGCTCGGCGACCTGGTCGAGGATCGCGACGGCGTCATCGATCTGAAACTGGACATCAGCGCCATCCCCGAGATCGACGTCAGCCATGTCCGCATCTATGCAAATTGCGACGAAGTCCGGTTGTTCGAGACGACCGCGACCGATGCGACGATCAAGTTCAGCGGCACGGTCACCGTACCAGTCAGCAACGACGGCACCGTGCGCGACGCCCACATTGTTGTTGCGGCGTTCGGGCGCAAACCGATGCCGCGTGGATTTTTCGACTACGATCCCGCTGCGGTCCCACGCGCGATCACGAACCCGTTCTATGTCGACACCGACGGCAACGGCACGTTCGATCCGCCCGGCGGCAAGGAATGCAGCTACACGACAGACTGACCCGCGAACGGTATGATTGCCGTGATCCCGTCCGCCGAACCGCAAACTCCGCCCCAAGATGACATCCACACCGAACAGACCAGCCCACACCGCGAATGGATCCCAGATATCCGTCTACGACCGATTCCGGGATGACGACACTGGGGGAATACGACGGATTCCGGGATGACTGCGCTTAGGGGAGGCGAATTTCGCGGTGACGGCGCTTAAAAAACACGACGGGGTTCGGGGCGACAAGGCTTGGGAAAAACAACGAACTGCCATTGCAAGATCACGACGCCTGGGAGTCCTATGAAGGAATTCGGGTGAGCCGCGCGGAGGTGGCCACGTTCCAAACCACTGCGACGCCACGTCATCACGGTTACCCTCTTTCGTCGCCCCGGACCTGATCCGGGGTCCATTCCGGCCAGTCCTCTGTCAAACACAACGCTTGCACCGCGATGATCGTCACACTGGAGAGCTCAATCGCGGATTGCCGGACTGTCGGATTTATGGCGACGCTGAGGACGCCAGGTCGTCTTCGGGAAAGAGGCGATGACGCTCGAATACCGTCAGGATCTCAAGATATTGCTCCCGCACACGGTAGACGATCCTGTAGTTCCCCTCGAACACCTCGCGGATGTCAGGATTGTCGATCTCGGGCACGATTCTGCCGCGCTCTGGAAAGGTCTTGAGGTTTTCAGCACGGTCGATGATCTTGTCGACCATTCTCGCTGCAGCGACCGGACTGTCGCGTGCAATGAACTCCTGCACTTCGGCGAGCCGCTCGAACGCCTGCTCGGTCCAACGAATATCCACGGTCGGTCAGGCCTGCCGTTCCTCCAGGCGACGTCGGAGCGTCGCCGTATCCATCGTGCGCCCTGTTTCCGCATCGGCGAGCCCCGCGGAAAC
>RFIY01000383.1 GCA_003695505.1 Candidatus Dadabacteria bacterium
CGCCGAATCTCCTGCGCTACGACGTTGAATCCCCGGCCCGCTGCACCCGCACGCGCCGCTTCGATCGACGCGTTGAGCGCGAGAATATGGGTCTGATCAGCAATGGACTCCAGCACACCCATGACCTCGGCGATGTGACTGATTTCGCTCGAAAGCTCTTCGACCGCGCCGTGCACGGTCGTGAAGACTTCCAGACTTTTGTGAATCTGCTCGAGAATCTGCTCGATGAAGCCCTGCCCGGCTTCGGCCTGGCTGATCACTTCCTGCGCTTCACCTTCCCAGGACTTGATCGAGGTCGACATCTGCGTCAGCCCGTCGACAAGCGTCTCGACGGTGCCCCCCAGCTCGCGGAAGCGTTCCCGCAATGTCTCGGACTGCCCGCGCAACGTCCCGGCCCCGTCCTGGACCTTGCGGACTTCGTCGTGGGCGACGCGAATCCACTCGGCGAGTGTTTCCGCATTCTCGGCGACGGACTGCACCTGAAAAGTAATTTCCTCGACCGAGCTGACGACCTCGCCGACGGTCTCGCCGAGCGTTTCCGACCCTCTCGCAATGGAGTCCGAGTCGCCCCGCAACGTGTCGACGACGAACTTCAGGTTGCGCGCGGCTTCGGACGTCTGGCGGAATACGCGACGGAACACCTCGACCGTCCGATTGTACGACGCGGCCAGTTCGACGAACTCGCGCGCGCCGGTTTCTGGCACCTGACCGCCAATTTCGCCGCGACTCAATGCGGCAAACGACGATGTAATCTCCGATAGTGGCCGCACCATACGACCACCAACAAACACAGCGGCCGCGAGACCGAGGCCAAGAAAGCCCAATGCAACAGCGAAGGCAAGCATCCGGCTGCGCAGCGCGGCCTCCTGCACCTTGCGTCGGCTGAAGGCGATCGCCAGCGTGCCGACCGTTTCTTCATCCAGGCCAATCGGGGCCAAGCGGAACACCAGTTGCGGCGATCGGAACGAATCCGGATCCTCGAGTTCGAGAAAACGCTTGAGATTCGACTCGAACCCTTCCGCTGCCTTACTGCTGAGTACGGCTCCCGCGCCATCGCGCACGACGACGAAGGCGGCGTCCTCCTGCTTTAGCAGGACATTGACCGTATTTTCGATGCCTTCGACGTCCTCGAACAGGATCGCCGGGCCGAGCAGATCGGCGGCCAGTTTACCGACCGCGCTCAACCGCTCGTCCAGTGCCGCGAGGCTGCTGGCCTGCTCTCGTGCGGGGAACATGATCGCAACAAACAGCCCGAACACGAGCGAGAGCGCCGCGATCAGGATCCCGAGCTGCGTACGGACGGTCACGAGGACTTGACGATACGCGCGAGCTTGAGAACCTGTGCCGAGAAATTCGCCCCCACCGCACGGGCAGCCTCCAGATTGATCAGCAGTTTGGGTTTTCCACCCGATGCGAGCTCGACGCCCAGCGGGATGCCGGCTGCAATGTCTGCTTCATCCGCGGCAATTGCAGTCGCGCCCTTCTCTCGGCATAGTGCAACCATCCTTGCGCGCTGACCATTGAGCGGGTCCGCAAAAAAGATCAGATCGGCATCGGTTGAGGCCAAAGCATCCATCGGAATATTGCGGATCGTGATCGGCTTGCCCTTGAGCTTCTTGTCCGCGTAGCCATCAAGGATCTTCTTCATCTCGGCTGCACGCTTCGATGTCCCGACGACCACGACTTCGACCGTTTCGCCGAAACGTTCATCGATCGAGCGATCATACGCCACCGCGGCCATCACGATCTTGACCATCAGCGGCGCCGGAACGTCTGCCGCACGTGCCGGCACAGCCAGCAGGGGTACGGCAACCATCGCGATCAGCAGGCGTCGAAACAAATCAACCTCGTCGAATCGAGTCGGGTTCAATCCCTTGCAATAAGAACCGCGCGTTTCCCGCCCGGTTCCTGAACCAGGCGGGAAACTCCCTTAGTATAGTTTACTCGATGACGCGTGTATACAGTCCGGCGGATCCATCGCTGCCCAGCAGCCAGACCCCGAGCCGCGTCCAGTCGAGCGAGAACGTCGAGACCTGCGGGACACACTGTGCGTCAGGCGTGCCCGCGGTCACCGGATCGGCCCAGCTCGCCGAAATTGCCGATTCGCTGGCCTTGTTCTGGACACAGCGCCAGTTCGGTACTGGCGTATTTCCGGCTGCGGTCAGCACGATTGCGCCCGGCTCCGCCGTCGGCGACAACGTCAGCGAGGCAGGATAGTTACTGATGGCCGCGCCGCCCTGTTGCTCGAAGGCCGCACGGGTCGGTGTACTGGCTGGATCGATCGTCGTCAACGTCACCGCCGTGAACTGGGTCACGACACCGCTGCTGTCCGCGGCAACCATCGGCGAACCGACATCCGCACCGAGCAGCTTCAGGCTGGCCGTGTCCGTCAGCGGCCCCTCAAGCGAGATCACACCGGCAACGAGTGTGCGCTCCGTGGTCACCCCCGTAGGCGAGGTCAGCATGCCTGGAAACATCAGGCACTCCGCGACACCCTGGGATGTGGCTGACGGCGTTGCCTTCATCGTGCCCACCAACGGACCATCCTTGGTCGGGTCGAAGAAACGACACCACAAATCGGGCGCGGCCGCGGCGGTCACCTGCTTCGTCGCATCATAGAGCTTCGTGTCGGCCGGCTGCGCATTCTGCAGCGTCAACGCGACCGCGCGGATCGAGTCGATGGCCAGCTCGAAAATACCCGTTGCCTGGCTGGTCTCCGGTCCATAGTGCACGGTATCGGCATCAATGACGACGCCATTCTTGAGGCGCCGAATCTCGAGGTCGTTGCAGGCACTGTAGGCCACCTGGAAGCCTTCAATCGGATTGACCGCGCTCAGCAGGCCGGCCGTCGGGCCGGAGCAGCCGTCGCTGGCCAGCTCGAATGTCAGCCCACTGACGGTTACGGAATTGCCACCGATGCCGCTGACTTCATAATTGCCGGATCCGTCCACGACCATCGTCCCCTTGTCCGCAAAGACACGAACGGTGTAACGTGACGTCACGTTCAGCGCCGTCCCCTCCGGGTCGTCGGCTGAGCTTGCCGTAACCGTTTCGTGCTCTTCGAAGATCAGGCTGTCGGTCGCGGTCGTAACCCTGACCATCCCGCCGAACTGGATTCGGCTCGTGCCTGCGGCCGTATTGCCCTGGGCGAAATCGTCAAACCAGATCGTCGTCGTCACGCCCTGGCCAGCGGTAAACACCGCAGGCGCATGACGAACCGCACCGTCGAGCAGGGTACATGCCGAAAAGTCCACCTTCATCTGGCAGGAGGTCACGCCCGTGTCCACATGCGAACAGGCCTGGGTGGTGACCACGGTCGCATCCGTTTCGGGAGTACCCGGGCCAAGCAGACAGGGTGTCGGGAATTCGCTAGCCGAAATTGAGCTCGGGAAAATACTCGACTGGGCAATCGCACCGATCGTTTGCCCCAGCAACCCAAGTGAACCAAGAATCTGATCCTCGGACACGATGTAGGTATTCTTGACCGGTGTACTGTTACCATCGGATCCACAGCCGTTGACGACGACCGCACCAAGAAACAGTGCGGACAGTACCGGGATCCATGTACGGGTATGACTTGCCATGTCGGAGACCTCCATCCGGAATTTTGCCGACGTACCGCAACAATTGCGCATGATGGTCAAGCTACCACTGCGAGACGATGTTTGCAAGAGATTCCGCTTCCAGCACTGCAACGCTTTTCCGCGGCGACACACGGACCGGCTCCGCGATTTTCACCTGTACACTGCCAACCCGGTGTATACTGGCAGGTGGTGGAGACCATGAACACGCCCGAGGCCAAGGAGTGCCCGTTACGGTGTTGAATGCAACCCTTGTTCGTGCCGGCGTCTGGCTGGCGTTTGCCAGCATCGTCGCCTTCGCGGTACCGGACCCCCGTGCGTCCGCCGGAATCGTCGGCCTGGCCGGGTTATTGCTGCTTCGCCCCTCCCCTTCCGAACCATCAACGCCGGTCGAATCTGATGCGCGACCCTTCCTCGACGCACTGGACCGTGCTGTCGCTCCCCTGCTCGAAGGCAACTGGGATACCCCGATCCCCGTTCCGGAGCAGGCATCCGAGATTCAGAAGGAACTGACCGAACGGCTCGAAGCGTTGCGTGTCCGGCAGCACACAGGCCTTGAATCGATTCACCGCGCCGCAGAAAGCGTCCGGCGCACGTCCATTCAGCTCGGACAGGCGTCGCAGGATCTGTATCAGGAAATCGCGTCGTTCAGCGCGATGTTGCTCGAACTGAGTTCGGGTGCGCGCGACCAGTCAGAGCGAGCCACGGAGCTGCAGGAGGGCATGGCTACGGTACTCGAGCAGGCCGGCCGCTTCCGCGATCTCGCGGCGGAGGCACAGGCGTCGGGAACTGAAGTGTGCGCCAACATCGCAGCGGGCCAGCGTGAGGTCGAGGTCACGCTTTCGGACTGGGCCGCCGCCATCGATCGGATGCACCAGATCGGCACCGATCTGACGGGATTTGGCCAGACGACGCGAGACATCGGGACGATCGTCGAGATCATCGCGGACATTGCGCACCGTACGAATGTGCTCAGTCTGAACGCTGCGCTCGAGGCCGACCGGGCCGGAGAACAGGGAGATGCGTTCGCGCTGATTGCTTCTGAAATTCGCGATCTGTCCGATGATGCCCGTCGGCAGGCCAGCGAAATCGACCAGTTGCTGAAGACCTTCCTGGAACGCCAGGACGAGGTATTGCTTCGTGTAACCGGTGGAATCGAAAACCTCTCTGGCGCCGCCGACGCGATCGACACATTGCGTTCCCGCCTCGACGCGACGACGAAGGGCACAGAGCAAATCAGCGACCAGATTGGCGTACTCGCGGATGGCTTCGCCGCCGTCGCCGAGGCGATCGATGTCATGCGAAGCCGTGTGGAAGAGGTGGCGCAGACGAGCGAGACGCATGCGGAGCTGACGGAACGTACGGTCACGCAGAGCCGCGACAGAATGCTCGTCGGCGCGGACCAGTTGCTGCACGAGAGCCGGAACCTCGACCGTGTCTGGGCCGAGCTGGATCAGTCCCTGGGCGCATCGGCAAACAAACAGGAAACAATCTGATGCCCGAGCGCGGCACACAGCTATTGACGTTTGTCTGGGACGGCATGCCTTCGGCGCTTCCCGCTGATGTCGTCGTCGCCGCCAGCGACGCCGCGGCCGTCGGCGAGCTGCCGGTCCCCCTGGGAACGATTCGCGACGTCGCTGTCCACGGCCACACGCTATACCCGCTGATCCGGGATCCGGCAGCCCCGTCGCAGCCGGCGCGCACGACGCTGTTGTTCGTCCACATGTTCGAGGTGGTCGCTGCGCTCGAGATCAACGGAAATGTTGACCTGCACCACGGTCGTATCGAAGAAGAACTGCTCGCGCATTTTGAGGACGGCGAGACCGCGGTGATTCTCGACATTGAAGAACTGCTTCTCACTCGACTCCGCCAACAGGAGATGGAATCGTGACAAATCATTCGCCCAGGGTTCTGATTGTGGACGATGCGCGCCTGCTGCGGCAGATGCTCAAGGATCTGCTGGCCACCGACGGATTCGACGTGGTTGGCGAGGCCGCCAACGGAGAGGAAGCGGTTCAGCTATACCACGAACTCAAGCCCGACCTCGTCACGATGGATGTTATGATGCCGCGCATGAACGGCGTTGAAGCGACCCGCGCCATTCTTTCCGAGGATCGCAACGCCCGCATCGTCATGGTGAGTTCCGTCGGTCAGGAGTCCCTGATTGCCGAAGCCCTGGAGGCCGGCGCGCGCGCCTATGTGCTGAAACCCTTCAGTCGCGACGACGTGCTCGCGGCGACCCGGCGCTCACTGGAGGATCGTTGAACGCGGAATACTTCACGCTGTTTCTGGAGGAGGCCTCCGAGATCCTGCCGGAGGGCGCCCGCGCACTGCAAAGCGGTGACGCCAACTGGCGCGACGAATTCATGCGCGCCGCGCATACGCTGAAGGGCATGGCCGCAACGATGGGATACAAGGAGCTTGGCGCCTGGCTCCACAAGATCGAAACGGCAGCCGCAGAGCAACCGGCGGCGAGCCTCCAGAAAATGTGGCAGGCGGTCGAGTCTGCTGTAGGAATTGCACAGGCCACAAGAAGCCCGCAGCGTCTGGTCGATTTTGTCGCGGCAGATGCCGCCGCGGCACCCGGCCCCGAAACGGTACCGACACCAGCTCACCAGGCCACGTCAGATCCTGCAGTGGCACGCAGCAGCGCGTTGCGCGTTGCCGTCGACGATCTGGACCAGTTGCTGGATACGGTCGGAGAACTGCGCACGCGCCTGCGCGTCCTCGGCCAGGCCGAATTCGGTTCGCCACTCTGGCAGCGAGAATGGCGAGCCCTTCGTTCACTGGCCGCACGCCAGAACCGTCAGGCAGCGATGCTGCGTCTTTCGTCACTGCGTGACCTCGCCCGCCTGTTTCGGCAGGCTGTCAACGAAGCGGCCGAGCAGCTCGATAAGCCCGTGCATTGCGTCATTCGTGGCGACGGCATTCGTATCGCACGGGAAGTCGTCGAACAATTGCGCCCACTGATTCCGCATATTGCGCGCAATGCCGTGGCGCATGGCATCGAACCAGTCGAGACCCGCCGGGCACGCAACAAGCCCGAAACCGGCATGATTGAATTTGCAGCCGAGCAACGTGGTGGCAATGTATTGCTCGTCATTCGCGATGATGGCGGCGGCATCGATCTGGCGCGCCTCAGGGAGAAGGCGCTGGCCTCGGGCAAACCGGCGGATCTCGACGAAACGGGGTTGGTCGAACTGTTGTTTGAACCCGGATTCTCGACGAAGGACACCACCGACTCCGTCGCCGGACGGGGCGTTGGCATGGACGCCGTCCGCGCCGCCGCACGGGCCGCCGGCGGGGATGTCACGGTTCGGCATCAGCAGGGCCATTTTTTCGAATTGCGCGTCGAGATTCCCGCGCCACTGTCCATGTTCCATCTCAGAGAAATAGAGATCGGCGGCCGTCGCCTCGCAATCATCGACGATGGCTGGACAGAGCGGGACGCGCCACCAGAGGGCGCCAATGAACTGACGATTGCCTCGATCCCGCCCGATCACAATGGGCGCATCTGGCTTGAGCATCGCCGGGGGGTACTGCGCGTCAACGCCCAATGGCCGCTTGGCGCCATCCACGTCCATCCGCTGACGCCCCCGCTGGATCGGCTGGATGGCGCTGTCGGCTTCTATTTGAGCGACGACGGCACCCCAAGAATCGTCTACGATCTGTCATGAAGCGCCACCGCGACATCCATCGTCCTCGCATTCCCGGTCGGCGCCGGACACCCATGCGTGGGCGCACCCGACCGACCGCCCATCCAATCTTGCGCAGCCGTTACGAGTGGCCTTCACCATCCTCGGGCAACGCGTCCCATCAGGACACGGCGCTTTATCAGGTCGTGGTCGAGGAGCTCCGTCAGTTTGAACAGATCTTCGACAATGCCGGGGACGGTCTGCTGCTGCTCGACCGCCATGGCCATGTCGAACGCGCGAACCGCGCCGCGCTGCGCATGCTCGGATTTCGCATGGCCGATTTACTCGGCAAACCCGTCTGGCAGATCGGTATCTCGCCGCAATGGCAGGAGCTGGCCAGGGCCGTCGATGAGGTCCTTTCGCAACGCAGTCAACATACGACCGTTGAAATTGACAGCGGGGCCGTAAAAATTCGCGCGACGGTCACGCCGCTCAATCGTCGCGCAGACGCAGTTATCGTCGACCTGCACGACATCAGCGAATTGCAGGATGCGCTGGAAGAACGTCAGCGCCACGAAACCGCGACACTGCTTGCGGGAACAACCGCCCACAAACTCAATCAGCCACTGACGGCCGTCATTGGCTACCTTAATCTGCTTGGCAGAACAGTTCCGGAATCCGCCGAAAGCCCCTATTTGAGCCGTATCGAGCAGGCCTGCGACGAGATGGCAGGCATCGTACGCGAAATTGGCAAGATCACCCGCTTTGATACGCGAAAGTATGGTCGCGTCAATGCGATTCTGGAAAGCCAGCCAGAACCGGAGAGCCCTCAGTCGTGACGACCCCACACCGGCGATGCCCAAGCTGCAATGACCTCGTGCCCACAAAGGCTACCCGCACGATCGCGGGCATCGAGCTTCATTGCGCGCTGTGCGACCTCGTCCTCGACCTCGCGGACAGCCCAGATGAATTTGCGAGCGAAACCAGATCTGCACAGTTCCAGGAGTCGCTGCAGCGCCAGCGAACGCAGATGCAGGCATCCCCGGCGGCATCTGGCCTGCGCCCACTGATTCATCTCGCCGACGACTCGCGCCTGATTCGGCGCATTGTCGGCGACCACCTGGCAAAGCGATTTCCGGCGGCTGAATTGCTGATCAGTGAACATGGTGCGATGGCGCTGGAACAACACATCACCGCGCTGCTGCCCGGTGCACGGCGCGGGGTTCTGATCCTCGACCTGCAAATGCCTCAGCTCAACGGCATCGCAACAGCGATAGCCTGTCGCGCCGCGGAACGCGCCCTCGAACGCCCGGCCGTGCCGGTGATCTTTTTCTCGGGCGTTCGGGTTACGCCCGAACTACGAAACGCGATGAATGCATCAACGCCCGCAGCCTATCTGCACAAATCAGAGGACGATGATCCGGCACACATGCTCGAGCGGCTCGAAGAAGTGATGTCGATCATGATTCGGCGCGTCTACCAGGAACCGTAACGGCCGCGACGACACCAGACAGCACTGCCAGACCTGCAAGCGGGAGCCAGGACGCTGTCCAAGGCCGCAACAATGCTGCCGCAACGACGGCAACCAGCCAACCCGTCGGCAACGGATGCGCGCGGCGCACGGCAACCCAGCCCATCGTCGCACCATACACGAGATCGACGGCTTCGGCCCAGACCGGCCGCAACGCAACAAAGCGTGTCGTCGCAAACGCGGCCGCCATGACGATCAGGAGCACGCCACTACCTCGAACGATCGCCTGCTCGCGCCGGATGATCGACATCCCTGCGGAGGACAATGCCCACACCCACGACGCGAGGGCCAGCACCAGCAATGCCGCCAATGCGAACAGCGCCACTGAAGATGCCGGGCCGAACCCGGCAAACGCCGCAAGTGTCGCCTGCAGCCCGGAACCTGTCGCACCCTCTGCCGTCGCCACCTGGACCGAACCCACCGTGTACAGCGTCCCGATCAGCACGATGCGAAGCACGGCGTGCGTCCACGCAGCCATGCGAACGTGCTCGGTCTGCCCTGTGTCGATGGTCAGGTACCGAGAGGCGAGGCCGACCGTTTCTCGTGCAAGGCCGAGCAACAACAGCGCGACCACGATCAGCGGCTCCATGTCGCCATCTACGGCAACAACGCGATAGGCTTCCGGACGCAGGAACCGGGCCGCAAATACGGTAAGCGCAAGTGCCAGCAACGACACTGCGGTCAGAGTCGACGGGCCGGCGACCACAAACGCGCGCCGCCAGGCCACGGCTGCCGCGACGACGAGTGCGCCGCCAGCGAGGAGGATCCGATCCGACCCGTCTGCGAGTTGCTGCAACAGCAGCACTGCACTGGCAAGCCAGCACGTTTCGAGCAACAGCAGCACCGTCGTGACCAGACGCTGGCGGCGCAGCAGCGCGTCGATCGCCCGCCAGCGCGCAGCGAATATTCCGAGCACGACCACCCAGATGGCGACCACCAGCTCGACAGCCACGAACCATACCTGCCCAGCCCGTACCGCTGCCGGCAACAGCAGCAGACCACTGGCTGCGGCACTGACGGCAAACCAGGAGATCCCGCGCGCAATACCACCGGACGTGCGGCCGAGATGCGGGTGCCAGCCAACGGCAAGCGTCAGCGCAAAGAGACAAAGTGCAACAGCCGTTGGACTCACAATGCGCTGAGCTGTTCCAGGATGCCTGCAAGACCCGGACGCGCGGCGACCGCGACATCGGCCACCCCGGCAGCCGTGAGCGCATCCGCCGTGCGTTGCCCAATGGCCACATGCACCGTATTGGGCAACACGCCCACCCAGGCCGAAATGAGCTGCACTTGCGAGGATGACGACCAGATACACACCGGCCGCTCATGGCGACGAAACAGCAAGGACCACGTCGCCGGCAGCTCAGGCCGCGGCACCTTGCGATACAACGCGACGGTACGCGTGTCCCAACCGGTTGCCTCCAGCGCAATCGCCCACGGCGGAGGCTCGACATGTTCACCTGCGATAAGCAGGCGCCCCGACGGACGCTCGCGCAACGTCGATTCGAGCGCCGCCATTCCGGTGGGCGCATCGAGGACGATGTCCGCACGACAGCCGGCCTGCTCCAGAAATGCCGCCGTTGCCCGCCCTGGCACCGCAATTTCTGTTCCGGCCAGCGCCCGGATATCCCGCCCCATGGCCGTCAGCCGTCCGAGCAGCCGCCTTGCAGCCTCGATTGATGCAAGGGCGATGACGTCAAATGGTTCCGACAATACCTGCGTGATGTTGCCTGTGTCGGGTGGATCCTCATAGCGCTGCAGTGGAATCGCGACGGGCTGCCAGCCTTCGGCAAGTAGTGCATCGTGCCATTCGAGGTGCTGGCCCCATGGTCGGAACAATGCAACCGTGCCACGCAGGCGCGGTTGATCCGTAGCCGCCGAACGTGCGACCTCGCCATAGATCCAGATTGCCGGCGGGCGCACCCGCTCGCGTTCAATGGCCGACGGCAGTTCCGCCAGCGTTGTCCGTATCAGTCGCTCGCGATCCGTGGAAACCGCTTCCGCGATCAGCACTGGCGTATCGGGCGGCACGCCCTGATCGAGCAGGCGCCGTGCGTTACGCCTGGCATGCAGAATCCCCATGTAAACCGCACCCGTACCCGACCGTGACGCGGCGGCCCAGTCAAGCTCCGGACGAGGGCCTTCAAGGCGGCGATGCCCTGTCAGCAGCGTCAGACTCGCCGCGTGGTCTCGATCGGTCAGCGAGATACCGGCGCGCGCGGCGGCAGCGGCCGCCGCACTGATGCCGGGAATGACCTCCCACTTCAGGTTATGGGCGCGCAGGCTGGCGATTTCCTCGGGCAAACGCCCGAACGTCCCTGGATCCCCTCCCTTCAGGCGCACGACGCGCCGCCCCTGCCGCGCATATTCGACCAGCAACGCGCAAATCTGCTCTTGTGGCATGCTCGGCTGGCCGCCGCGCTTGCCGACATCGATCACCTCGGCCTCCCATCGCGCCCATGACAGCAATGCCGGCGACACCAGCGCGTCGACGAGAATCGTGTCCGCGCGCTCGATTGCCATACGGCCCGCCTGCGTCACCCAGTCCAGACGCCCCGGCCCGGCACCGACAAATGTCACGAGCCCCGTCATGGCTGTCGCAGCAGACGCCCGCCCGCCGTCGCACCGAGCGCTTCCGGATCATTGCCTTCGACCCGGACCCGCCCGCGTAACTGACCGCCGTCATCCCACAATGCCGCGTCCAGCACCAGTCTGCCATCGTCGAACTGTTGCGCGAATGCGGCGAATGGTGTGAAACAGTCGCCGTCGATCGCCGCCAGCGTCGCGCGCTCGGCGCGAAACGTTCGCTCGGTCTCTGGATCGTGGACGACCCGGAAAAGTTCGCGCAAGTCTTCGCGTGACGCGCGCGCCTCGACAGCCAGCGTGCCCTGGGCCACGGCCGGCAGCATCGTTTCCAGACGCAACGCCGCGCCATCCCATTCGATCCCCAGTCGTTGCAAACCGGCCTCAGCCAGCACGACCGCATCCAGCCGACCCTCGCGGACGTGTCCAATACGGGTATCGACGTTGCCACGAAGCGGCTCGATCCGGGCGCGCGGGAACAACTGCGTCAGTTGAAAGCCGCGTCGGCGGCTCCCGGTACCGACCGTCAACTTCTGCGAGGCCTCAACGGGGTTCCGCGACAGCAGAACATCGTACGGAGAGGCGCGCCGTGGCGTGGCGATCAGTTCGAGTCCGTCCGGGAGCTGCGCCGGGATGTCCTTGCCTGAATGAATCGCAACATCGATCTGGTCGGCGAGAAGTGCCTGCTCGATCTCTTTCAGGAAAAGCCCCTTGCCGCCCACGGCGTCGAGCGGTCGATCACGCACCCGATCCCCGGTCGTTGTAATCCATACCCATTCCGGCTGGACATCGGGCCGAAGGCGCACGAGCGTCTCGATCAGCGCCTGCGCCTGCGCCCGCGCGAGTGCGGACCTACGCGAGCCGATTCTCAGCTTCATCACTGTCATCTCCGTTGCTGTCGGCCGATTCGACCAGGCTGCCGAGGACCTGGATCCATGCATCCTGATTCGCGCTCTGATTGGCTTCGGCGCCGATACGTCTCAACAGCCTGCGCGCGAAGGCCGTCGTTGCGTGCTCGGCGAGTTCTTCTGGCTGCAATTCGTCACGGTGCCGGAGGCTGCGGCGCAATTCCCGCTGCCGCATCGCCTCGACCTCCTGATGAAGCGCCGCAAGCAACGGCGCGATGCGCTGGCGTTCGACCCATTCCGCGAAATGAACGACCGCTTCGTCGATGATCGCCTCGGCCTGTTCAGCGGCAGCAGACCGGCGCGCCAGATTCCGATCGGCCATGGACTGAAGATCATCTACCGCGTACAGGAACACATCCCTCAGGTGCGCCACCTCGGGGTCGACCGCCCGTGGCAAACCAAGGTCGACGATCAGTCTCGGTCGCGCCTCCGCAGCCTTGAGCGCCCTGCGCACTTCGGAAACTCCGAGCAATCGGCCGCCGCCAGCTCCGACCAGAACAATGTCAGCGCGACCAAGCTCGTCTGGCCACCGATCCAGCGGTTCCGGCGTAGCCTGGTACAGACTTGCGAGTTCGCGCGCCCGCTCAATCGTCCGGTTACAGATGACCATCGAACCGATCCCCCGGCTCGAAAAGTGGGCAACCGCGATTTCGGCCATTTCGCCCGCGCCGAGAACGAGCACCCGCTTTTCAGACAGCGGCTCGAAGATCTCTTCGGCCAGGTCGACGGCAACGGACGCCATACTCACGGTAAACCGCCCGATCTCCGTCTCCGTGCGCACGCGCTTCGCAACCGCAAGGGTTCGCTGCGCCAGCCGATCCAGTCGCGGGCCGATCGTCCCGTACTCCCGGGCGGTCTCGATGGCCTGTCGAAACTGGCCAAGAATCTGCGGCTCGCCCAGCACCATGGAATCGAGTCCCGAAGCCACGCGCATGATGTGCCGGACGGCCTCTGCCCCAACATCACCACGCAACACGTTTGAAACGATCTCCTCGGCGACACCGGCCGTGCGCGCAAGTACCGATGCCACCACGTCACGCGCCTCTCCGGCCACACCGAACGTCAGAATCTCGGTCCGATTGCAGGTTGACAGGATCAGAAACTCCGGAACGTCTGCATCACGGAGCCACTCAACCGCCTGGTCAAGTGCGTCACCCTGCAACGCAGCGCGCTCGCGCAGCTCGATATCGGCCGTGTGGTGGCTCAGCCCAAATACGGCGTAGTCCATCACAAGCCACCCCCGTGCTGGCCAAGCCCGACCAGAAACGTTGCCGCAACACCGCCGAGCAGCAGCAGCGCAATGCCCACCGAAGCGAGCGCGAACTGGTGTCCACGCCAGTGCCGCCACAGGCGCAAGTACAATGCGATCGCCTGAAACAGCCACAACAGCGCGGTGATCAGCGCCAGCGCATCGGATCGGTCACTGCGTGTACCGGTCGCCATCAGTTGCAGGCCGAGGACGGCGCCAATCGTCAGCAGCAGAAAACCTGCCTGCAACGAACGGAGCTGCAACAGATCCAGATCATCGAGACTCGGCAGTCGACGCGCGAGACCCGCGGGACGGCGGCGCAGGCTCTTTTCTTTGAGCAGATAGAGGGCACCCGCCGCGCCCAGGAACATCAGAAATCCGACGGCTGCAAACACAAACCCGATGTGCAACTTGAGCACGGTGCGCATCGGCGTTGGCGCGTGGCCGCCACCGGACAGATACGCGGCGAAAAAGAATCCGGCTGACACGAGCGACACCGCACCCCAGAGCCGCCGCTGCTGCTGGAATCGGTTCGCGTAGAGACCCGCCAGCGCCAGAGAAACCGCGCAAATACCGAAAATGTCGGCTGGCAGGCGCAGCCCCCCCCAGGACGCGAGCAGGCCCCCGATGTAGATCCCGAGACCAGCGAACAGCAGCGCCTCGCCAACGTTGTGCTGCGGAAGCGCCTCGCGCCCACGCGGCCACAGGAAAATCGCCGCAGCCAGTGCGGTCAGAACCAGCGCCGCGGTTATGTGGGCCATTCATTCAACTCCTGCTCCACGGCGTCAGCCTCCCGTGGCCATCCCGACGATTCATACCGTTGCAGCCGTACCGGATCCAGCCAGCGCACCACCATCTCACCCAGTCGGTCTGCAAGCGCCCGCGCCAGGCTGGGACTCCGCCCCCCGGTGTCCACGGCCAGTCGCAACGGGCCAATCGCTCGAACAGCCACGAGCCGTACATTGCCAAAGCCATTGGCACTCGCGACCCAGAGCATGCGTGCTCGGGCTGTGGCACAAAGGGTACGATCCAGTTCGACGTCATCGACATTGACCAGTACCAACGACCAGCGTTCGTCCAGGTCGTCCTCGGCAACCGCCCGCGCCCGCCAGTCCCAGCCGTGCACCGTGGCCGTGCGATGCAGCGTCGGCGTCAGGCGGGGTGCGACGATCACGACCCGCACTTCGGGCACCAGCGCAAGCAGACGCAGCAAACGGCGCTCCGCAACGCGGCCGCCGCCTATGGCCAGCACGCGCTGACCCGAAAGCTCTGCGGCAAGTAACAACGACAACGATGTCTCCGTCACGGAAGCGGATACACCCGAACATCTCTCATCAGTGTACGGGATCGCCCGAAAAAAAAGGAACACCCCTCACTTTTCGGGGATCACCACCGCCGCACCAGCGACGCGACCACTGCGAATCGCGTCGATCGCGGCCGGCGCATCACGCAGCGGCCAGGTTTCGACATGAACATCCACTGGGGTATGCCGGATCAATGCGAACAGTGATCGTCCATCCTCGCGCGTGAGGTTGGCGACACTGCGAATCTGACGTTCTTCCCAAAGCAATCGATACGGAAACGACGGAATGTCGGACATATGGATGCCGCCACATACAACGATACCGCCTTTGTCGACGGCTTCCAGTGCCCGCGGAACCAGCGCGCCCACCGGCGCAAACAGAATTGCGGCATCAAGCGGCTCAGGCGGGGGCTCGTCACTACCTGCGGCCCAGAAGGCGCCAAGCTCGCGCGCAAACGCCTGTCCGTCCCGATCGCCGGGCCGGGTAAACGCAAACACCCGTTGCCCCTGCTGTGTCGCCACCTGACAAAGAATATGCCCGGCTGCTCCGAATCCATAGATACCGAGCGTCCGCGCCTGTCCAGCCAGCCGCCATGCGCGATGCCCGATCAGGCCGGCGCACAGCAATGGCGCCAGCCGTACGGGATCCTGATCTTCCGGAAGTTCAAAACAGAAACGGGCATCGGCAACCGCATGCGTCGCACATCCTCCATCACGCGTATAGCCGGTAAACACCGCATGATCGCACAGATTTTCGCGCCCCGTTCGACAAAACCGGCATGTTCCGCAAACACCACCGAGCCACGGCACGCCAACGCGCGCGCCGACGGTGATATCGGAGCGAGATTCGATGACCCGACCGACAATCTGGTGTCCGAGTACTCGCGGCTCGGTCAGCGGCAAATCACCATCAACGATATGTACGTCGGTACGGCACATGCCGCAAGCTTCGACCTCGAGCAGAACCTCCCCCTCCGCTGGCTGCGGTAGCGGGCGCACCTGTTCACAGAATGTCCCTGTATGCGGATCGAACACGATCGCACGCATCGTCACTTCAGAATGCATACCGTAGTCGCAACCAGACATAACTGTTGTCTGAAAGTGCGCCGTTTGGCGTATCCTCTGGCCCCGCGAGCAGGTTCACGCCGGCCTGCGCCTGCAAACCTGCAACTGGCGTCTCATAGATCAACGACGGCCCGACCCAGCCGTCGCCGAGATTGATGTCCCACATCCCGCGCGTCTCCAGCCAGAAACCGCCCTGTCCCAGCCGGGCCCGCATAATACCCAGCGCAATCGCGTTGAAGCGATCAATCATGAACAGCTTTTCATCGGTTGCCAGCGCAGCACCGATCAGCGACAACGACCAGAGAAAGCGGTCACTGCTCAATGCATCGAAGCCCGCGAGCACGGCGAACGCCGGCACGCGAATCAGCTCCAGCGCTTCGGTGAAGGTACTCTGACGCGAAACGGCGATGGCTTCGAAGCGGGCCGTGACCTTTTCCATCGCCCGCGCGACAGATGCGCCGAACAGCGCCTGCCGCCGCGGTTTCTGCACATACATTGGACTGAATGCGGCAATCTCCTGAAATGCCAGCGAGCGCAACGTTTGCAGAGGTGTGCGGCCGCGAGCCTGCTCGGCCCGAAGAAACGCACTGAAATCCTTCGTGAAATCTGGTGCAGGCAGGTCCTCGGCGCCAAAAAAACCGATGACGTCCAGATCCCAGCCTTCACCGTAGTGCGTCCATCGCAAACCTGCCTCGGCATAGCGCAGGTCGTCCGTCGCCTCCGTCACGAGTCCGGGCGCAATGTCCTGGTTGAGCGCGGACTCGACAAGGGGGATGTCTTCTGCGCCCTGGAGGTCGCGGATGGCGATTGGCGCCCAGTCGGACTGGTTGCCCGGAAGCCGTGCCGCCCGATAGAACGGAATCGCAACGACCTCCAGTTCGTTCTGATCACGGTACACGGTCCAGCGCGCCATCGGAATCGGACGCTTCTGGAATTCGTCCTCGACGAACAGGTACTCGTCGAAGTCGCCGGGATTCAGTACGTCCAGCAGACTGGGGACGCCCCGGCCCCAGCGGCGGATCTGCTGTCCGACGACCAGTTCCCAGTCCTTCCGCTCGATGCGCCCCCACGCTTCCCAGAGTTCCGCGTCAAACCGCGCATCGCCCCCGCGGCGCCGCGGCAGCAACTCCCATCGCGCGGCGCCGGACATGTGCACGGACCACTTGCCTCGCTCGGTGATCTCGACGTCGAGCAGCCCCTTGTTACGCCACTCGTGCAGTTGCTCCCCGTTCAGGTCGTTGACGAGATCGGCATTCCAGCGCGAATAGACCAGCCCTCCCCAGGTCGCTTCCGGCCCGGAGGGCGCTGCACCCGAAGATCCGAACGGGTCCCAGTCAGCCCGGGCCGCACCCGCGGCAAACGCGACGAATCCTGCGACAAACAGCAGGATTCGCAAACGACCGGGAGAGCGCGTCACCCCTGCTTCATCCGCCGCGTGCTGAAAAAGTCGGGCGGAAACTGAAGATTGTTCTTCTGCTCGATGATTTCCAGAATGGTCGCGTGCTTCTTGCGAACGTTTTCCATTTTCGTTCGGCGCGCAACCCAGTAACCATCCACCTGCGCAAGATCTTCGGCCGTCAGGATCTTGAGCAAACCGCGCCCATCGTAGAACTCGATGCGTACGGGAACGTAGTTGTCCTGACGCACCCATTGCACGGTTTTCACATAGGGTGCGTCAGCAGGGTTCTTCGGCTTCGATTCGATCACCCAGGCCGGGTGGCCATCGACCGCTTCCTCTCGCAGCAACTGATGCGTCCACTGGCCTGGCGCCCGCCCTTCGAGATCCGCAAACGTAAAATCGGTCCCCAGGAAACTCGCATTTTTCTGGCCACCACTGATACGCCGTGGTTCCTGCTTGAGCGCAGGCATATATAACCACTGGTCGTTGGCGCCACCGGGGTTTTCGACGACCAGCAAGGACACGCCAGCCACATCGCGCGGTTCGACGAATCGCAGCAGACTGCGCGCGCCCTCGGGGGTACGGGCGGCAAACATCTCAACGGTACGCTCCTGGCGCGTTTCGCGGCCACCGCGCTGACCGAGCAGCACCATTTTGACCCGTATGGCGCTCGACTCCGGCGCGGGCTGCGCGGCAACTCTCTCGACAATGTCCTGTGCCGTGGGCCCCGCAATCGCGGGAAGAGGCAGAAACAGGGTAACGGCAAGCAGCAGTTTTCCGGCGCGTCGCATGATCTCAGGGTGTCCTTTCACATCGGGAACAAGGGGCTCCGCAGCAAAGAAGAAAAAGTATCCGATCCAGGTTCAACGTCGATCGTGGCCATACCTGACGAGACCTTCGAGCACGCATCCGGGTTCCGTTCGGAACTTACAGCGCCCGCAGGCGATGGCGCACTTCGGGGTCGAGCCGAATCTCGTCTGGCGGCAACAACATCCAGCCCTCCTCGACACGACGCCAGCGTGCCTCGAGATCGACACATCGCGGCAACCAGAGGTACCAACGACCACATAACCGGAGCGTCTGCCGCGCATAGCCGTAAGTGTCGTCCTGCTCGCGGCTGGTTACCGAAACACGGCGCAGCCGCGCGTCCTGGATGCCCGCGCGATCGACAAGCGCAACCAGATTCAGCAAGAATCGGTCTCGTCCGTCGTGATCGGCGAACAGCGGCGTCAACGCATCCCGCACCGCACGATGCCTGAGGCGCTTGCCCGTCAGTATCTGCTTCAGCACCTCGATGCGAGCGTCGAGCGGCGTGTCGGCCAGCGCCCGCACCTCGATCGCCCCGGCAAAACAGACCGCGGCCACCGCGAACATCAAATAACAGCGGATCTTCAACACCCGATCATGCTATCAGGTTCGTTTGACGGCGCGGCGCGGAGATCGCAACACCGGATGCTCAGTCCAGGCGCGCACAGACGAGGAACTTCAGGTAGCTACCCTCGGGAAACGCCGGCAGCACCGGATGATCTGGCCCGGCCCCCGCGCGCTCGAGTATCTGGATCTGTGTCCCAGCCTGACTCGCTGCCTCGTGAACGATACGCGCAAACTGGCTGTCATCGATGTGGCTCGAACAACTGGCAGCGGCGAGAAGACCATTCGGAGACAGCATTTGCAGCCCCGCCGTAAACAGGCGGCGGTACGCGCGAATCGCTTTTGGGAGCGCCTGCCGATTGGGCGCGAAGCTGGGCGGATCAATAATCACGAGATCGGCCGTATCGGGCGCACGTTCCGTCAGCCAGTCGAACGCATCCGCCGTCACGAATGTCCATTCCGCCGGATCGAGACCGTTCAGCGCGAAATTGCGCTGAGCGGCAGCAATCGCCGGCCCGCTGATATCGACGCTGGTGACTTCGCGTGCGCCTCCCAGAGCCGCGGCGAGGCTGAACCCGCCGGTGTAACAAAAGACATTGACCACACGCTGCCCTCGCGCAAGCTCGAACACGCGCCTGCGGTTTTCGCGTTGATCGATGAACCAGCCCGTCTTTTGCCCCTGCAGGACATCAGCCTCCATCTGCCAGTGATGCTCACGGCAGACGAGCGCTTCATCGATCGCACCGAAACAGATTTCGGCAGTGCCGCCACGACGCCGATTCCGGCGATGAACGAGCGCGCGCACGGCTGGGGCAGCCCGGCGCACCGCATCGACGAGCAACGGCAAACGCGCCTCGGCGGCAAGGCCATCGGTGCGGACGACGAGGACGTCCTGATACCGATCGATCTGCCACCCCGGTAACCGATCCGCTTCCCCATGTACGAGTCGAAACGCCTCGACATCGCGCGGCACCACGCGCGCCCGCAGCGCAGCCGCCCGCCTCAGGCGCGCCTCGATCACACTGACATCATCGGGGCGTTCCGCCTCATTGGTTGACCAGACCCGTACGGCGATATTGGCATCCGGCTCATAGATGCCCGAGGCAACAAACCCCTGACGATCAAAGATCTGGCAGGCCATACCGGGTTCAGCCACCGGAAGCGCCTGGAGCGCCCCGGCGTAGATCCAGGGATGGCCGGCTTCAATGGCCGATCGCAGCGATTTCTTCAGCTTGAGGCGCAAGGGTGCAGTCATTCGGATGGAGGCTCCGGCTGGTAGTGAGGCAGAAGGCGATCGGGGGCATGACCAAGGACGAGGTAACGAAACAGCAACGACCAGTTGCCAAACGTTCGTCGCCACGGGCCGTCCCGTTCCCAGCGCCGCGCATTGGTGACCACCGAAGCCCGCAGCAGATGGGGCGACATCCCGGCTTCGATGAAGCGGCGACACAGCGCGACATCCTCCATCAGCGGAATATCCGGAAACCCACCGACCTGTTCGTATGCATCCTTGCGAAAGAACATGGCCTGATCACCATACACGAGATGAAACAGACGAATCCGCAATCGGACACCGAACTCGATGATCCGGTAGACCCTGGCCGGATGATCGATCGCCAGGTGAAACGCGCCAAACGGCACCTCATCGAGTGCCCGTTCGACCTGCCGAACGCCATCTTCGGGGACGCGAGTATCGGCATGCACGACCCAGACGCCATCTGTTCGCACGGCCGCAACACCCGCCGCCAGTTGCGCTCCGCGGCCCGGCGATGACCGCACAACGTGTGCGCCGGCCCGCACGGCGGCCTCGACCGTGTCGTCGGTACTGCCACCATCGGCGACAATCAGCGCGGCCGGGCGCTGCCGAAGCAGCGTCTGCACGACGTCACCAATCCGCGCCCCCTCGTTCAGCGCCGGAATCACGATGGAGATCTCCATCAGCGCTGCTCCCGTGGGGAGAGATCAAAGCCGGTCGCATAACAGGCGACAACCAGCCACAGACATGGCCCCCACAACAATGGCACTTCGATCAGCGATTCGAGTGCGAACAGGGCCAGCGCCCAGCGGGACGCCTGCCCCGCTCGCCCTGTTGTCGCTCGCGCCCGAAACGCAACCAGCAACAACAGGCCCGGCAGGCCAGCCTCGACCACCCACCAGAGCAATGTGCTTTCAGGATGTAGCGCGCGCCCCGCCGGCGCCGGGAGATGCACGGCCCAGGCTGGAAAGGCCCAGCGAAAGCTGCCGAAGCCTGTGCCCCACGGCCAGGTTTCCCAAAGCATCACCGCCGCATCGCGCCAGACCGGCAACCGGCCCGAAATGGACGCTACGCCGACCGAGGCCAGCGCCGCGACCCCGACGAATACACTCATGCCGCGCCAGGTGAATTCACCTGCGGGCCGCTCCGACGATCGCAAACTCCAGAGGACGAGCAGGGTCAGCAGAACCAGCGGCAGCATCGCACCGACCAGCCCCATGGCCGCGCCGATCAGCAACAGCGACAACCACGGCATGACCTCGGACCCGCGCAATCGTCGCAGCGGCTCGGCAGCCGTCATTGCCAGAAACGTCGCGATGTGGTTCTCGCCGCCCGCGATGATGCTCCGGCCACTCAGCCGCTCAACGATCACGCTAGCCGCGACGAACAGGCCGAGTCCCCGAATCATGCGGCCAACGTCGCGACGCCAGCGGCGCCCGCCTCCCAACAGGACGGTCCAGCAGGCTGCACCGGCAAACAGGGCGCCCCAGCGGAGCGACGCCCAGGGCGCGACGGACCAGCGGTCAAGCGCCGAGCCCGGGGCGTACCAGCCGGCTGGCGTCAGCGCCGCCGCGCGACTGAAGGCAGGCAGTACAGATTGCAGCAGCGCAAGGCCCGCCAGCAGCGCCCACGCGCGCGCACCTGCGGGCGAACGCCGCGTGACAGCCAGCAAAATCGCACCGCTACCCGCGACCACGAGATCCACTGCCGGTCCGGTCAACAGGCGGACACACAGGATCAGAAAAAAGCCAATTATGATAAATTGTTCACGCGGCACGGTACGTTCGGATGGTATGATTCAAACCTTATTTAAATATCTTGACACAGGTAGCGCAGTCCGCGATCATGTCGGAATGCGGCGCCTGTGGTCAATCGGTGCGGCAGCCGTTTGTGCAGTTGCCGTTTCCGCCTGTGGCGGTGGCGGGGTCAAGCCTCCGCCTCCAGAGTCCCTGAGCATCTCGGGGGTCTCCGCCGCGTGGATTCCAGATGAACGCAGCGTCCGCGTCGGCTGGCTTCCGGTCGCGCACCCCGACCTGACCGGCTTCCGCATCGAACGTACCGGCCCACTGACACCAACCGGTGCCGTACCAACCAGCGGCATCACCTGGGAACCGATCGCCGATGTCGACCAGGACGCGTTCTTGTACGATGACCCCGACGCCAAAACTGGCCAGCGCTACGGCTACCGGGTTGGCGCACGGTTTTCCGAAAAAGCTGCGGTCACGGCAGAGGTCGTGTCCTCGGCCGCATGGGTCGATACCCCGGCGGCATCACTGGCCGAAGCCATTCTTGCTGAAACCGCGCCGGATGTCTGCGTCGCCGTAACGGACGCCAGCGGCCTGACCCGTGCGCAACTCACCGATGGCCGCTCAGCGCAGGCCGCAACCGTGGCCGCGACGAGTCCGGCGGTGCAGTTCACCGCGAGAACGTTCGAGCAACGCGAATACCTGTTACGTTGGCGTGTCTATGCACGCAACGAACTGTTTTCGGATATCGGCGCGTTGAATCGGGGGCGACCGGTCGATACGAATGAACAAACACTGACGCTTCAGCCCGGAACCGTCGAATGCCATGTCGAGCAGCGCACGACGTTCGATTCGATCCACCGCCCGCTCAGTGGCGATCTGGAAGAAAACGATTACGCGCTGGTCGCCGAGCTGATTCCCTATGGTACAGGTGCATCCTTCACGAAACTGGTCGGCCCGGTGCAACGTGTCGTCCTGCCAAATGCACAGGCGCGCGCTCACGTCGCATTGACCAATGTCACGCCCGAGCCGGGAAACGTACTTCGCCCCGGCCTGCATCTGGTCCAGGCGAATATTGCGTATGGCCTCGATCAGACGATCGGACGCAATGTCAGCGCACAGATTCGCGCAGTCTATTCGGATGGATCGGAATCGCTGCTCGACGTGTTCAGTGAAGATCCTCAGGCGGCATCCGGAACGATGGTCTATGCCACAGCGATCACCGTCACCGGCGACATGCAGCTTGTGCGTCTGATCGGACGCGCGGGCACAGGCGCACTCGACTCCGTACTGGCCCAGGATGAGGTGGACTATGTCGTGGCGCCGTGACACCATCCTGGCTGGCGCACTTTGCGCCGTGACTGCGTTCGGGTGTTCGACCGTACCATCTGAAACCTGCACGTCATCACGAATCGTTGTCGAGGACGCAGGCACGACCGTTACATCCGGCACACTGCTGCTCGACAATCCCGCGGCGACAGAATGCGATTCCGGCACGTCCGAATCCCCGTTGACACGCGAAGGGGTGCTGACCGCACCGGGCTTCGTTCAGGCGACGATCCTGCCAGACCGTGGCGGCGTCGAGCTGACCTGGATCGATGCCAATGCGCAGGAAGACGGCTACCTGCTCCAGCGACGACCGGCCGGACTGCCGCAGTGGGCAATCATCGATGTCTACCCGCCCGACACATCGAGCGCGATCGACCCGCTGAACACCGAAAGTGCCTCCTATTTCTATCGTGTTCTCGCCTTTCAGGATGGCGTGACGCGTGCCGCGCCGGAGGTGCGTGTTGACTTCCCCGACCAGACGCCGCCAGACACGCAACTGCTGTTCAAACCCCCGACGCTGACTGCCGACAGCGCGGCAACCTTCGTTTTTGTCAGCAGCGAGGGTGCCGGGCGGTTTACCTGCGTGCTGACGCGCAACGATGAAACACCCAAGGTCGTCTCGTGCGGCGAAGACCTCAACTGCCTGCTCGGGGACAACCGTTGCCGCGGCAGTTGGACTGGCAGCAACCTGTCTTCGGGAACCTATACCTTCGAAGTCGCGGCGCGCGATCTGGCCGGCAACGAGGATCCGACGCCCGCGAAGTATTCCTGGGAAGTTGACCGCGAACCGCCCGTCCTGTCGATTACGCCGCCACCGCCGGTCAAGGTTTACGCCTCGGACAACATTACGATCAACTTCAACAGCGACGATCCCAACGCACAGTACTGGTGTACGGTTTCGACATCCGGCGATGCAGTTGCGAAGGTTGGCCCGGTTTCCTGTGATCCGGCGAACGGCTTCACCTTCCCGTACGGTCTCGACGGCGTGCAGCGCACGTTTTCCCTGACCGCAACCGACCAGCTCGGGAACTCCGGGCCACCAGCGACGCACTCGTTCTGGATCGACCGGACGCCGCCCGAGATCAGCTTCGTCGCCCCTGCAACGATATTTCTGCAACCCGCGAATGCGCTGACGGTGACCATCTCGCTATCCGATAGCGGAACGGATGTCCTCGATCCGACGGTCCTGTTCCCGAGCGGCTTCACAGAAGTACCCGCGCGCTGCTGGCTGCACTCGGACAATGCCGGCGTCAATCAGCTCATCGATCCCTGCCTGACCGGCCTCAGCAAGGCTGTGCAGCTCAACATCAATCTGACGGGCCTGCCTGTCACGGACGGCGACTACACGCTCGCGGTCACTGTCGAGGATGTTCTCGGAAATACAGGGACGGGCACCTTTTCGTGGCACTTCGACGGGCTGCCGCCGACGCCGGAGTTCACCGCGACACCAACCGATCC
>RFIY01000061.1 GCA_003695505.1 Candidatus Dadabacteria bacterium
GTCCTCGGATACGGCCCGGCCATGGGAGATCTTCCCGGCGTTCAGGCTGAGCTCGGACGTATCCCGTTTGCCGACGTCAATCTGCGCAAGATCCCGGACGGGGTCGACGAACGACGTGCCCTGTTCTGCGGCGACAACCTGACGACCGTCTGGGGCGCACTGAAGAATGTCGACTTCAAACCGGGCGAGTCGCTGGCCATCGTCGGCTGCGGTCCGATTGGTTTGCAGGCCATCCTCGCCGCGCAGGTCATGCAGGCCGGGATGATCGTCGCGATCGACCTGCTGCCACAGCGCCTTGCGCAGGCCGAAGCCTTCGGCGCGACCATCATCGACGGCGCGAACGAAGACGTCATCAAGCGCGCCCGGGAGCTGACGAACAAGGCCGGATTCGACGTGATTCTCGAAGCGGTCGGCGGCCCCGGCCCGCTGGAGACCGCGTTCAATCTGGTCGGCCCGGGTTCGCGCGTCACGGCCGTCGGCGTCAGCAACCAGCCGGTATTCAACTACCCGTTACTGAAGGGGCTGACCTGGGACATCACGTTCCGAATCGGCCTCGCCAATATTCACCGCGACTGGGATGAAACCCTGCGCCTGGTCGAGCGCGGCGTCGTCGAGCCGGAGCGCGTCGTCAGCAACGACATGGCCCTGGACGAAGCGGCTGAAGCGTATGAGCTGTTCGATCGCCGCGAAGCCACGAAGATCCTGCTGCATCCCTGACCCGTGATGCGGCGCGATGTCACTGAATGCGCAATCGGCATCAGCCTGTGCATCGGTTGATTCTGATTACCGGCGGGGCGCGCTCGGGCAAATCGTCTTTTGCCGAAGCGATGGCGCGGCAGCTTGCTGGCGACCAGGTGGCCTGCATCGTCACGCTGGATGCATCGCATAACGACCCCGAAATGGCCGCTCGCATCGAACGTCATCGCGCACGCCGCCCGGCGAACTGGCAAACGGTCGAGGCTCCGCGTGATCTCGCCGAGGCGCTGCACGCGACCGCGAACCAACTGGCGCTGGTCGATTGCCTGACCGTCTGGCTGGCCAATCGTCTTGAAGCCGCAGGTGATGACGTCGACGAGTCGGCCGTGTCGGCATGGATCGACGGCATCACCGCTGCCGCGAAGGCGCGGCAGCGGCCATCCATCATCGTCACGAACGAGGTCGGCTCAGGGATTGTGCCGATGACGCCGCTCGGGCGCACGTTTCGCGATCTGGCGGGTCGGGCCAATCAGCGCCTTGGCGCAGCCGCCGACGAAGTCTGGCTGATGGTGGCCGGACAACCGTTGCGCCTCAAACCGAACGAAAACGCCCCGTCCTGGTGGACGGGGCGCGAAAGATAGCCAGGAAACCGGTTCGGCAATCAGTTCTCGTAGGCGGGCTTGTTCGGATCGAGCGCCTCGGCGGCATCTTCGATGGCGGCCTTGGCCTTTTCCGCTGCCTGATCGACGGCTTCGCTGGCATGCTGCACGACCTCGCGGGTCTTCTGCGCCGCCGATTCCGCTGCTTCGTCGAAGCGGTGCGACAGATCCTGCATCGCGAGCTGCACCGACGCCTTGCCGAGTTCGCTGAACTCGTCCCAGCGTGACGTTGCCGTGTTGAGCGCTTCCTTGCCCTTCAGCGCCGCGCTACCGACCGTCTCACTGAGCGCATCGTAGATTTCTTTGGCACGATCCGCGATCGGCTTTGGCAACCGCCGGTCGCCGCGCAACACTTCGGGACTGGGCTGTTTGACATCCCAGACGATTCCAAGCTTTTCCAGCAGCAGAATGCTGTAGTAGGTGATATCGATTTCGTACCAGCGAAATCCGTTGCGTGCGCACGACTGATAGTAATGGTGGTTGTTGTGCCAGCCTTCACCCAGCGTCAGCAGCGCGAGCAACCAGTTGTTGCGCGAATCGTCGCCGGTCACGAAGCGCTGCTTGCCGTGAACGTGGGCGAGCGAGTTGATCATGAAGGTCCCATGCCAGGTCGCGACGGTGCTGATGAAGAACCCGACGACGAGTCCGGACCAGCCGCCGATCAGATATGTTGCAATGGCGACGACGACGGCGGGCATATACTGGTGCTTGTCGAGCCAGACAAGTTCGGGATATTTCGTCAGATCCTTGATGTTGCTGTAGTCCCGTTCCTGGGTCTGCTTCGTGAAGATCCATCCGAAATGCGCGAACCAGAACCCATGCTGCCGCGGGCTGTGGACATCGTAGATCGTGTCTGAATACTTGTGGTGAATGCGGTGCGTCGAGGCCCACCACAGTGCGCCCTTTTGCGCGGAAGAGCCACCAACGAAGGCCAGGAACGCCTGGAACCAGCGGCTCGTACTGTACGTTTTGTGTGAAAAATAACGGTGGTACCCGGCGGTGATCCCCCAGATGCGGATCCAGTACAGGGACACCGCCATCCAGATATCGATCGGATTGGCGCCCGTCCAGATGACGGCGAAACAGGCGAGGTGTGCAAGGACGAACGGGATCGCCCCGGGGTAAATGATGTCGTCGTGCGAATGTGCGACCGGTTGCGGCTTGTTCACGAAAAGAATCCCTCCCAGAGAGCAGACAAACCATGGCGCATCAGCGCGCAATGGCTAACATCTATGTTAACTTTATTTGTGGTATGTGCGCAATGACGCGATGTGTTGCGCTGTCGAGGCTGCCGGTCAGTCTGCGGATTCAGCTTCGTCGCCTTCCGATTCCTCGACGCGTTCGATCAGAACACTGGCGATACGGTGCCCGTCCACGGCTTCGACCGTGAACCGCCACGGTCCGAGCATCAGTGCATCCCCGCGCCGCGGAAAATCGTTTTTCTCATCGATGAACCAGCCATTCAGCGTGTCTTCCTCGGTATCGAATTCGACGTCGAGCAACTCTTCGAGCTCGCTGAGTTTCGCCATCCCGACGGCTCGCCAGCGATCCGGCGCCAGGCGGCGCACAGGTTGTGGCTCGACGCGGTCGTATTCGTCATTGATCTCGCCGACCAGCTCCTCGAGAATATCTTCGAGCGTCACGATACCGCTCGCGCCACCAAACTCATCGATCACGATCGCGATGTGCAGGCCGCGCGTCTGGAACAGATAGAGCAACTTTTCGGCGTTCATCGTTTCGGGAACGTAGATCGCCTCGCGCGCCAGCGTCGCGACAGATGCCTGTTCATCCAGCTCGTCGCGCAGCAGATCCTTGGCATACAGCAGGCCGACGCAGTGGTCGAGGTCGGGATCGACGATCGGTACCCGGCTGTGGCCGGACTCGCGCACGATCCGCCGCGCGTCCTGGATCGTCGCCGACACATCGATCGTCACGACATCGGGCCGCGGCACCATGACCTCGCGCGCCTCGAGTTCTTCCAGACGCATCGCATTGGTCATGATCTTGCGCTCGCGTTCCGATATCGAACCGTGCGAATGCCCCTGACGCAGCAGCAGTCGCAACTCGTCTTCGGTCAGGATCGTCCGGTGCGCCGACGGATCGCCACCCAGCATCCGTACGACGATGAGGCTGCCGAAGTTGATCAACTGGATCGGTACCCAGAAGACGACATACATCAGGTGCATCGGAATCGCCGTTGCACTTACGACGCGCTCGTAAGCCCGAATGCCGAAGCTCTTCGGACCCTGCTCACCGACGATGATCTGAATCGTCGTAATGAACGACAGCGACAGGGCGACAATGAAGGCTGGCCCGAGTCTTTCGACCCCGGGGACCCATTGCGCCAGGCCGCGCTCGAGCAGCGCCGACAGGTAGGGTTCCCCAAATGACCCGAGCGCGATGCTCGTGAAGGTGATGCCAAGCTGCGCCGTGCTGAGGTACATATCGAGATGTGCCAGCATACGCCGCACGATCCGACCGCGAAGCGACGGATCGTCCTGAAAGCGATGCGTTGGCGCGGACTGAAGGCGAACGAGCGCGAATTCCGCCGCGACGAAATAACCGTTCAGCAGTATCAGAATGACGATCGCCCAGATCATGGCGAATCGGGCGACCCGGACTCCGGCTGGTCTGACCCGGCTTGCTCATGCGCGGGCGCGCGCACGGGCGCATCAGGGTTAAGCTGGCGGCCCATCGTGTACTCGACCGAGCGTTCGACCAGCGCCGGAAAGACCCCGGCATTGACGGTCGCCCAGCCGAGCAGCAGCACCGCGATTGCCGACGCAGTGACCTCGCGTAGCAACAATGGGGGGTCGGTCGGCTCCGGCCGTCGCTGCAACAGCCAGAACAGTGGCTGACTTGCGGCAATGACGATGAGTGCGACGGGAGCGAACAGCCAGACGAGACGCATCGCCGCCTCGGCGTAGACACCCGTCTGAACACCGGTGACAAGTTGTTGGAGTGTCGCGGATGCCCAACCGGCCCACGCGGCGCCACTGATCGTCACCGGAAGGCCGACGACGACGGCAAACAGGATCAGCAGTGGCCAGCGCGTTCGCCCGGCGCCACGCGCAAAGTGCTGAACGGCCCACCAGTCGACGCGGCCGCCGAGTCCGCGCACGATGCCTGCCATCAGCGGCGTCATTCCGGCCAGCGCCACGAGGGTCGCGGCAACCCAGATGACCGCACCGACGGCCGCGTTGGTCTGTAGCACGAATAGCGCGCCGATGGCGGTCAGGGTGGCGGCCTCTGCCAGGTGAACGAGCTGTTCGCGCAGTTCGTCGCGAGCCCATGCGCGCACACCCGACAGCCCGGCAAGGACGGCGCAGACGGCCACCACGGTCAGCGCAAACTCGCGTGTCAACGCCGGAAACAACGGCAACAGGAAACGAGCCACCAGCGTGAACGCGATCAATCCGGGCAATGTGATCAGCAGCGCCAGTAGCGCGCTGTCGAGCTGTGTCGCCAGGCGCCGTCGCCCTTCACCGGCCGGCCAGCCACCTGCGAGGATGATCGCAGCAAGCAACATCAACTGAAAGATCAGGATCGGCTGCGCGACACCCCGCGCCTCTCGCAGCAACGAATGCAGATTGAACGAGGGGGCTGCCGCACCACTGCCAGCAACCATCCAGCCGGCAAGCAGCGCCACCGCAATCGCCAGCAGGTCAAAGCCGACGCGCGTTCGAATGCCCTGCACAACCTCGACCTGGTCGAGGGTGGCAAACGCAAAGGCAATCACGACCACCAATATGAAAAACAGCGTCAACCCAAGGTTCAGGCTGGCGACTGCGCCGAGCGCCGCGCCGGTCATCACGGCGAGCCATGCCGGGGCGCGTCCACCGACTTCCTGTCCCAGAAGCGCAATGGTCGCCACGGCCAGTACGGCCAGCAGTGGCAGGATCGTCCACCCATCGATGCCCAGATTCCACGCGAACGCCGCAGAACCGAACAATGGCCTGAAGTCCCGCAACTGCACCAGCCCCAGCGAGGCATCGAATTGCTGCCAGACCGTCGCGGCATTCCACCAGGCCGCCGCGATACCGCCCAGCGCCAGCGGGCGTGCGTATCGCTCGAGGCGTCCGGCGATTGCAACCACACCCGCTACAAGCGGCAGCAGAACCATCAGCGACAGCGCATTCATCGCCCATCTCCACGTCGGACAACCATCACGCCAGGAATCCGGGCGACCGCGGCCGCCAGCCGACTGATCGCATCGGCACCGGCCACGACCATCAGAGCTACGGCGAAGCCCGTACGCGACAGAGCGATTGCACACAGATCCGGAATCAGCCATTGCCGATCTGCGGCGGCGCGGATGCCGCGGATGCCGGGCAGGGCGCCGATCCGCTGCAACTGACCCATCTCAAACAGCAGCCAGGTAAGGGCGCCTGCAACGATCAACGCGGCCCCCAGCCAGAGGTGCAACCCGCGGACACCCATCCAGATGCCGACCAGCCCGACCTCATCCGCCAGTGCGACACGACTGCCGCCCGTCACGGGCATGATCCAGGCGTCGATCCAGCCGAGTCCAAGCCAGTGCCCTTGTGCCGGCAGCGCAAACCAGGCGCCGCCCATCAACGCCACAGCCATCAGGAACAACGGCAACAACCCGGCAACGGATTCACCGGAAAGGCGGCCGCGCACTTCAGGCCGTCCACGCCAGACACCAAACCAGGTGTTCAGCCACAGGCTTGTCAAGCCTGTGGCCATGGCAAACCAGCAGGCGAGCAGCAGCAGCGCGGCACCCGGTGCCCGAAGCGGGCTGGCAAGCCAGTGCCAGGCCATCGCCGTTCCGGTGCCGAACGGTCCAAACGGCGGCAGCATTCCGGCGAGTGCGGTTGCGGCCGTTGCGAGCAGGAAAGTTCCGGGCATGCGATCGCCGAGGCCGCCGAGCGCCTCGGCGAGATCCGCATCGGCGTCGGCGCCCGCCGCACGCACGCGCCGAATCGTCAGATCCGTGCAGGCACCCAGCAGCAATGCGCCGGTCAACGCTGCCAGCAACCCGGGAATCGCTGCGGCAAAACCGCCATTGGCCACGGTCGCGAGCGAAAAGGCGACGGCCGCAAGCGCGGCGCCTGCGGGCGCCGGCACCAGCCGCCGGGCCGAAATCAACGGCGAAACCGCCACAAGCGCGCCGACGGCAACCCAGATCTGGATGTCGTGCAGCAGTTCGGGGGTGAGCCGAAACACCGGCGCAAGCCGAATCAGCAGAAAGACCGCCGGCACGGCGGTCACGACGACCCCGGCCACCGCGGCCAGACTGCGCGGTGCGTCGGCGCGCAACACCAGCGCCGCCGACACGAGCACGGTACGAATGAACGCCGCGGCGAGCAGCAGACCCGCCAGCGCCTCGATCGCACGCAGCGGAATCATGGCCTCGTAGCGAAAGATCTGCCCAACCAGCGCGTAAACGTCCGCCGTCCCGGCGATACGCGCCGCGACGACGACGGCACCGATCATGCAAACATCCGCCAGCAGATTGAGCAGCCAGAGTCCACGGACCGTTGCCTGCCGCAGCGCATCTTCGCTTCGCAGCCACCAGGCCTGCACGAACGCACCGAGAGACCAGCAGGCGGCAAACACCGCCAGGTGCCGCGACAGCAACGCCGTCGTCACAAAAAACAGGGCCGCGGCGGCGGAAGCGCCCATGCGCGGTCGCCCGAGCAACAGCGAAGCAAGACCGAACAACAGGCAGACCCCGGCAACCCAGACGACGGCAATCATCGCAAGGGGATCAAAAAGCAATTCCGCCGCGAGATAGACATCGCCGATGCGCATCCAGGAGCCGGCCGACTGCACAAGGTGGCGCTTGTCCGGAATCAGCATCTGCATCTCGTAGCCAATCCGCAGTGCAAGGCCAAGCGTCGCGCCGGCAGCGCCCGTTGCCGCGAGTCCCGCCAGACGGCGTGACACGGGTTGCGCGACCCAGGCGAGCAGCCAGCCGGCCAACGGCAGGCAGACGAGCCAGATCAGCAGTGGATGTTCAAATGCCGGCATCAGTTGATCGGTTCGTCAGGCACGTTGCCCACGAACATGCGGGCACGGACCCGATCGCATGAGACAACGCGATGGACGGGAAGCAGGTTTGTCGGGGGCACGTTCGGCGTGTTCCAGTTGTATTCCGTCTTCGTCAGTCATCGGCGCGGAAATAGTGGCCATCGTGTCGATTATCCTAAACGAATCCGGTTGCGCGGGCAAGCGTCAATGTCCGCTGCTGACGCGGCTCGCGGCGCCATCGCCAACAATCTGGACGGTCCACCCGTTCATCCGATGCATGCCGCTGAATGGCTCGATCGCGTCGGCGCCCGCCGGAATCAGCGCATTGATGTTCGCCCCACGCATGCCGTGCGGGACGACAATCGTGTCAGGTGGCACGCCTTCATGTACCTCGTAGCGGCAGCGTATCGCCTGTGACCCACGTCTGAGCTGGACGCTTCCTGCCGCTTCCAGCGCGAGTCGCTCGGCCGTTTCTGGTGCAATCCAGGCGACGTCTTCGTGTGTTCGTTCGCGATCGGCGCCATGCAGCCAACTGTTGTGCCCGAGTCTGCGGCGACGGCCGAGCAACACCAGTTCGTCGGCTGCATGCGTCGCGATCTGTTGCGACGCCTCCTCGAACCGTTGTGCTTCGGCGGCAACGACGTCATTCCAGAACGTCAGCCCCCGCCTGGCGCCGCCGCGCCAGGTACCCGGTGCAGGCGCAGGCAGGCGCAGACGGCGCAACCCGGCGGCGAGGCGACGTCCGACCGCGCGACCCGCTGCGGATCGGGCAAGCTGCTCCGGCACCGACCCGTACAGTTGCGCGAGCAATCGATTGCCAAACAACGGTCGCCCGATCGCGATGCTCAGGTCTGCAAGGATCCGTGCATCATTTCGCGCATCCGCGGCCGGTGCAACCACCGCGCCGCTCGCACGCACCGTGTCGCCGAGCTGGAAGGTACTCGCGGTCGTCGCCACATCGAAGCGTTCGAGCCAGGTCGTCGCGGGCAGCACAACATCCGACAGCTCCGTCGTCCGGCTCGCAAAAATGTCCACCGTCACGAGCAGATCGAGTCGTTCGAACGCGTCCTGCAGACGTCCGGCATCCGCCATCGTCGACAGCGGGTCGCCGGCCACACAGATCAGCGTACGGATGCGCTCGCTACCCGGCGTCAGAATTTCATCGGCGAGGATGCCGCCCGGCAGTGTACCCATGACGCCCGGATAACCACCAATCCGGCTGCGCTGATGGCGATCGCCGTATCCACCGCCAGGCAACCGCTTCGCCATCTGCACGGCGAGCGGATGAAACAGGTTGCCGCCAGCGGCGTCGAGGCCGCCACCGAGCAGCATCAACGCCTGCAGGCAGACGTAGCTCAATGTGCCGAATCCGCCCTGATTCACACCAACCGACATGTGCAGCGCGCATCGCCCGCTCGCGATTTTTTCAGCCAGTTCGTCGACCGTCGCGACCGCCACGCCTGTCAGCTCGGCGGTGCGCTCAGCAGGCCAGCGTCCGGCCAGATCGAGCAGTTGCGCCAGTCCCGCATGGGGCAGCGCCGGATCAGGCTCGCGGTCGCGCAGGCGCTCGAGCAGTGACAGCAGCAGCCACGCATCGCGTCCTGGTCGAATCGGTACATGCCCACCCCAGCGCCTCACTGAATCGGTCGCGACCGGATCGACGATCGTGATCGTGCCGCCCCGATCGACCAGCCGGTCCAGCGCTGTCGCGCCACCATCAAGGTGGACAAAACTCGACTGACTGAGCAACGGGTTGCTACCGAACAGGATCAGATGGTCGCAGCGTTCGACGTCCGGCAGCGGATGCACGACCGGGCTGCCGTAGACGATCCATGCTCCCGTGAATTTGTTGTTGCAGTCCTGGCTGCCGGCGGAGTACATATTGCGGCTGCCCAGCGACTTCTGCAGCGCCAGCATCGCCGGAGCCGCAAAGCTGTTGAACGCAGCGGGATTGCCGAAATAGATGCCAACGGAGTGCGCACCATATTGACGGATTTGGGGGCGAACCTGATCGCGGATCACGCGCAGCGCCTCGTCCCAGGTCGCGTCACGCCGCTGTGTCCCGCGTCCGACCTGGGGCGTGGTCAGCCGCTCGGGATGCCGCAACAGGGCACCGAATCGGGTACCTTTGGCGCAGGCGTAGCCGTGCCCGGCCGGGTCTTCGGCGTCCGGACGCAGGCGTACTCGATCCGCCGTGACGTCGGCCACCAGCGGACACGCAGCCTCACAGATCCGGCAAAACGTCCGTTCCTGTATATCAATACTGGACATTCAGTCTCCATCCTCATCTGATACATATTCGTGCTCGAGCCACTCCAGCGCGGCGTGTCCGATCTGAACCCATTCACGACGCGCCTGATCGTGGCGCAGGCGCGCGGCAATCGCGGACAAGGGCACTTCGCCGTTCTCGACGTGCATCAGGGCCGTCGTGACAAACGGCACCCAGCCGGTCGTTCGGGACAATCCATCGATCGCTTCGTCCATATTTCGCGCCTCGAACAGAACCTTACGAGTCTCGGGGGTCGATACGAGGGCGTCCACGATGGCGATGCGGCCATGGATGCCACGTCCTTCGCACAGCGAACATCCCTGGCCCACCATATGTCGAAACGGGCCATCCTGTTCGGGATCCCAGACGCGTTTCA
>RFIY01000384.1 GCA_003695505.1 Candidatus Dadabacteria bacterium
CGGAGCTGGCCGGCCTGCCGCCGACCGCACTGGCCGCGGCGCGGGACGCCGCGGCACGCGCCGGCGTCGAGGGGTACAGACTGACGCTCGATGCGCCGAGCTACATCGCGGTCATGACCTACGCCGACAACCGCGAGCTGCGCGAGACGATGTGGCGGGCGCAAACGCGGCTGGCGGCCGATGAACCGTGGGACAATCGCCCATTGATCGAGGAGATCATTGCATTGCGCCAGGAGAAGGCACGGATGCTCGGTTATACCCACTTTGCCGACTACGTCACAGAGGAGCGGATGGCCGGGAATGCGGATCGGGTTCGCCGGTTTCTCGCCGATCTCGAGACACGCACCCGGCCCGCGTTCGAGCGCGAAGTTGCGGAACTGCGTGCCTTTGCGGCGGAACGCGGCTGCGCTGAACTGCAACCCTGGGATGTCGCGTGGTACAGCGAGAAGCTGCGACGCGAGCGCTACGATGTCGACGAAGAAGCGCTGCGGCCATGGTTTTCGCTCGATGGTGTGCTTGAAGGCATGTTCGCGATCGTCGACCGTGTCTTTGGCGTGCGCGTCGAAGAAGTTCCCCAGGGATCATCCGGTTTCCCGGAAGTCTGGCACCCGGATGTGCGCTACTTCCGGGTGTTCGATGGCGACAGCGAAGTCGGTGCGTTCTATGCCGATTTCTTCCCTCGCCCCGACAAGCGCGGTGGTGCGTGGATGAATGCCTTTATTACCGGCGGCCCGCGCGAAGACGGCGGCTTCGATCCGCACGTTGGCCTCCTTTGCGCCAACATCACACCGCCGGCTGGCGATCAGCCCGCCCTGCTGACCCATCGCGAGGTCGAAACGGTTTTTCACGAGTTCGGCCACCTGTTGCATCATCTGCTCAGCCGCGTCCCCGTTCACTCCCTTGCGGGCACGAACGTCCCGTGGGACTTCGTCGAGCTGCCCAGCCAGTTGATGGAAAACTGGACCTGGCAAAAGCCGGCCCTGGAGCTGTTCGCAAGACACTGGCAGAGCGGCGAGCCACTGCCGGACGACCTGCTTGAACCGATGTTGCGCGCGCGGACGTTTCAGGCGGCGATGCAGATGATGCGCCAGCTCAGCTTCGGCACGATGGATCTGTGGCTGCACACCGAATACCGGCCCGGCGAAGACGACGTCCTTGCTGGCTGCCGCGCCGTACAGGAGCGGTTTTCGATCACGCCGTTGCCCGATGACTACGCGATGGTTTGCGCGTTTACGCATCTGTTTGCCGGCCCGGTGGCCTATGCGGCCGGATACTACTCGTACAAGTGGGCGGAAGTGCTGGATGCCGATGTCTTTTCGGCGTTCGAACAGCACGGCATTTTCGACCGCGGCTTCGGCCGCCGCTATGTCGACACGATCCTCGCGCGTGGGCACAGCGCCGATCCGATGGAGCTCTACGTCGAGCTGCTGGGCCGCGAACCCGATCCGGATGCGCTGCTACGGCGCGACGGTCTGCTGCCGACGGCATAACGTCGCGCGTCAGTCTTCGAGCAGCTCCGAGATTGCGTTGATCTCGCGAAGGACGCGGTTGATGGCCAGCTCGCCAGGCCCACTGCCGCTGGCCTCATTGAGCGCACGACGCGCACCTTCGATCGTGTAACCACGCTCGTGCAACAGCGACTTGATCTCACGGATCAGCTCGATGTCGCGCTTCTGATACAGGCGCTGGCCGCCACTGCCTTTGCGTGGACGCAACTGGGGGAATTCACTCTCCCAGTAGCGCAGCACATGGGTCGCGACGCCAACGTCGGCGGCCACCTCTCCGATACGCTGGAAGCGACGTTCGCTCACCGTGGCTTCAGATGAGGATTCAGGCGCCGCTTCAGTTTTTCGCTGGAACGGAACGAGATAACGGTGCGCTCCGGAATCGGCACCGCCTCTTTCGTGCGCGGATTGCGCCCAATGCGCGGCTTGCGTCGAACGACTTCAAAGACGCCAAAGCCGCTGATGCTGACGTTTTCGCCCGCCTTGAGCGTGTCGGCCATCTGGTCGATCAGAAACGTCGTCCAGCGCTCGGCCTCGCGGCCGGGGACGCCAAATGTTTCCTGCATGGCTTCAGCCAGTTCCTGTCGAGTCAGGCTCATTGTGTCAGGGCTCCTGCCGTAGTGGGCGCAAGGGTTGACCGTGGGTCTCCAGGACGCGACGAATCGTCTGTCGGCGCGTGTCATCGACGTTCCGGAATTCAAGCCCGGCAGAGACGCGCTCGGGGTCGTCCGCCGGCTTGACCCAGACGACCTTCGTCCGAACCGTGATCTTGTCGCCATCCGGCGTGATCATCTCCATCTGCAGCTCCTCGCCAGGACGAAGCCGCGACAGCGTGTCGATGCCGACGCCGCCTTCACTGATGTCGCGGGTCACGTCGCTGAAGTACAGTCCATCGCCTGCGCAATGAACGCGCAGCTTCAGACTGACCCGGGGAGACTTGCGTGTGTATTCAGACGTCATCGACAATAACCGGGTAACATCATACACAAATCAGCGAACACAATCCACGAAATGTACCAACAGGTTAACTCAGCTTCGGCGCGGGACACGGCACCGGCAGGGATCTATGTGCTGTTCGATCCCGCGACAAAACCGGAATGGCTGACGGTTTTGCGCGGTCTGGCAGATGTCGGCGTGCGCTGGTTTCAGTTGCGCACCAAACGCGCCACGTCGCTTCTTCGGCAGGATCTGCTGCGCCAGGCGCGCGGCGCGCTACCGGCCGGCACGGTATTGATCTGCAACGATGACATCACCGCCGCCGCATCATGCGACGGCGTCCACCTGGGACCGGACGATGCCGAACCGGCCAGCGCGCGAGAGCGCCTTGGCACATCGGCCTGGATCGGCGCCAGTTGCGACGACCCGACACGCGCCAACGCGCCCGAGTTCGCGGCCGTCGATTATTTTGGTGTCGGGACCTGGCGGCGGACGGCAACCAAGCCTGACGCGGGCACGCCGATCACGCCCGACATTCTGCGCGCCTTCGTCAGCGCGGCGCAGCGGCCTGTCTTTGCCATTGGCGGCATCCGCATCGACGATCTGCCGACCATCGCGGCCACGGGCGCAGCCGGTGTCGCCATCGCCAGTGCAGTCTGGGACGCCCCGGATCCGGTCGCGGCGGCAAGGCGCTTTGTCGAACGCTGGCAGGAGGTAGCGGCTTGACGGCAGCGCTGTCGATCGCGGCCGTCGACCCGTCCGCGGCCGCCGGATTGCTGCTGGACGTCCAGGTCTTTGCCAGTTCCGGTCTGCACGGACAAGGTGTCGTGACGGCACTGACGGCGCAAGCTCCCGGCCGGGCACGCTGTCTCGCGGTGACCCGTCCGACGGACATCGTCGCGCAGCTCGAGGCGGCGCTGGATACATGGGCGCCATCCGCCGCGAAAACGGGTCTGATCATCAGTGTCGAGCAGGCAGGCGCGATCACCCGCGTCTGGCAACACGCCAATCGTCCACTCGTCGTCGACCCCGTGGACGTGCTCAGTTCGGGGTTCGACCTGGCAACCGATCCGCTGCCGGCCCGTGTCGAAGCGCTCGCGCCCGTGATGACGCTGCTGACCCCAAATCTCGACGAAGCCCATCGGCTGCTGGAGCTGGAGAGCACTGCAGCGGACCGCGCGACCCGGGAAGCGCTCGCATGGGCCCTCGCGGAACGTTATCACTGCGCCATCTTGCTGAAAGGCGGGCACGTCGACGGTGCGGATGTGCTGGTTCACGGTTCGACCCTGCGATGGTTCGAGCCGGCATCCGGACCTGCACCGTTTTCACTCCGCGGCAGCGGTTGCCGTCTGAGCGCGGCGATCACCGCGCAGCTTGCCAGGGGCGCGGACATTCAGACCGCCGTGATGACCGCGAGACAGTTGGTGGCGGCAGCCCTGGATCAGGCGCAGCAGCGCGGCGGACAATGGCTCGCGCCCGGCAACCTCTCGCCCGGCGATCGCTAGCACGAGGGCGGCGTCTGCGCGCGCCGCGTAGCCGAAAGCCTCGCATCCGGACAGGGGTCCTTCGCCTGTTCCAGGCGTGTTGCCGGTCGCAGGGTCGAAAATTGGGCGCCTCTGACGCCTGATTCGGCGTAGCGAAGTTCGGTGCTGCCGTCACTGTGGTGTCCGCGCGGCGCGATATCTTCCTCTCTGGCACGGGTCCCATCATGCGAGGTCGTTGGGGATGCGGGGCGCGGCATTTTGACCTTGCGACCGGCAACACGCGTGGAACAGCACCCTCCAGTACGAAGCCGGGCAGCCTGTTGGCGGCCTGTCGGGCTACAATGTCTGTGGCGCAAAATTCCCAACACGACTTATCCGGGCATGGAGATATTTCCGATGACCTCGCGAATCAAGCGGTGGATCGACATCGTCGACAGGGTCAACGGCTGGGCGGGCAACGTCGTCAGCCTGGGCGCCGTGCTGCTGGTCGTGCTGGTCTGCGCCAACGTGCTGCTGCGCTACGCGCTCGATCACAGCATTCTTGCGTTGCAGGATCTGAGCTGGTACATCTTTGGCGCGATGATCTTTCTCGGCGCCGCCGAAACCTTCCGGCATGACCGCCACGTCCGTGTCGACGTGCTCTACAGTCACTGGCCGATCCGCCGTCGACTATGGGTCGACCTTTTTGGCATCGCCTTTCTGCTGATCCCATTCTGCATTCTGGTCATCGCCATGTCACTGGATTTCGTTTCGGCGTCGTGGATGATCGGTGAAGGCTCACCCGATCCCGGCGGCCTCGGCATGCGCTACATACCAAAGGCCTTTATCCCGGCTGGTTTTTTGCTGCTGCTGTTGCAGGCATTTGCGGAGCTGGGACGGCGCGTCCTGATGCTGCGTGGCGACCTGCCGCTGCCCGACGACGCCCACAGCGATGATGAAGAGGAGCTGCCGTGGCCGGGCTGATTCTGTTTCTGGTCGTCCTGGTCGCGCTGGTCGCGGGTTTTCCGGTCGCCTTCACGCTCGGTGGCGTATCGACGCTGTACGGCCTGGCGACGTTTGGTCTCGATTTTTTCCACTTCCTGCCGCTGCGCATCTGGGGCATCGTCACCAACCAGTTGCTGCTGGCCGTGCCATTGTTCGTATTTATGGGCGTGATGCTCGAAAAATCGGGGCTGGCCGAAGAGCTGCTCGAAACCATGGCGCTACTGTTCGGGCGCATTCGCGGCGGACTGGCGATATCGGTCGTGGTTGTCGGTGGCCTGCTGGCCGCATCGACAGGCATCGTTGGCGCGACGGTCGTGACGATGGGCCTGCTGAGTCTGCCGACGATGTTGCGCCGCAACTATGATCCCAGGCTCGCGACCGGAACGATCGCGGCGGCAGGCACGCTCGGCCAGATCATTCCGCCGAGTATCGTGCTGATCCTGCTCGGATCGGTCATGAATGTATCTGTCGGCGACATGTTCATGGGCGCCGTCATCCCCGGACTGGCGCTGGTACTGCTCTACCTTGGCTGGATCGTTGTCGTCGCAATCGTTCGCCCCGACGCGGCGCCGGCTATGCCTGCCGACGAAGTGGCCGCGTTTCTGAAGGATGGGGCGATCCGGCGCCTGATCCGCGCCCTGCTTGCGCCACTGGCGCTGATTGTCGCCGTACTTGGCTCGATTTTTGCCGGCATCGCATCGCCCACCGAGGCCGC
>RFIY01000062.1 GCA_003695505.1 Candidatus Dadabacteria bacterium
CGCACGACTTCTGCCTGAGATACCCGCCAACGCGCCGCAAGCCGCCGCAACCTCAGGATCGAATCACGATCCAGCGCAAAGGTCGTCCGATGTCGCATTTCTGCCATACCATCATGATATACCATCACCCTGTGGAGTGCGCACCGCACGGCCGGTACACGTGTCGGGTCCCACCGTTGCGCGCGCCGCGTTCTACGGCGTTACGACCACCTCGGCGTAGCGGTCAAAGGCAGATCCGTGGCAGGTCAGTGTCATGGTCGCGCCAAGGCTGAGGCTGTGGTTCGTCGAGCCGGAAGGGAACGCCGTCAGCGTGATGCGATCGCCATTTGCATCGTTGTCGATCCAGCAATCAGACGCACCCGGACTCAGTGTCCACGACACGGTGGTCGCATTGGCCGTCAGGGCGATCACCCAGGCGTCTGCAGGGTCGTGTTGCGCCCCGGCATCGACCGTCGTTGGCGCAGCCGACTCCAGCACATTCGCCCACAAATCGGTCGTCCCATTGCGCCAGTCGGCTAGCGGCGCGACGAATGCAGCGTCCGCTGCGGCGTTGTTCCCCTGGTTGACACACAGTGACATCTGATCCAGGAACAACTCGCCGCTCGCGACCTGACTGACCGCTGCCGGCGGCGTCAGGACGTTCGACCCGCCCGCGTTTGTTTGCACACAGCTGGCACTGATCGCGACGGTCCCATCCACATCTTCCCCCGAGAACGAAGCGGTGTTGTCCTGAAAGGTGCCGTTGACAACCGACGCGTCCGATGAACCGTAAATGCCTCCGCCGTTGCTGGCCTGATTCGCACGAAACGTCGCGTTGGTCACCACAACCGGACCAGCAAGGGCACCCCCGTTTCCGGTCGCCTGATTGCCATCGAAGCTGCTGTTGACGACAACGGTATCACAGCCGTACATGTAGCCAGCGCCACCGGTCGGCGCCTGATTATTGCGAAAGTCACTGCTGGCGATGCGAACCGGCCGGTCTCCCGACTGACAGCCGATCGCCCCACCGGCCTGCACGGCCGAATTGCCTTCGAACAGACTGCCGATGATCGTCAACTCCGGCGCACCGGCCTGCACGAAGATCGCGCCCCCGCGGGTCAGCGCGGTGTTTCCATGAAAGCGACTGTTCCGGATCGTCACGTCCGCTGTCTGATGGAGACTGATCGCACCGCCCTGCCCAAACGACGTATTGGAGGCCTGGTTGTCGCGGAACTCGCTGTTTGTCGCAGTCACGGTGCCGTTCCATGTACTCACGGCGCCACCGCCGTTACCTGATCCGGTCGAAGTGTTGTTGCGCAACGTGCTGCGCACAAGCTCGGTATGCCCATAGGACAGGATCGCCCCGCCGTTGGCTGATGTGTTGCCGCTGACGACGGTGTCATAGAGCGCGACCACTCCACCACTGAGAACATAGAGCGCGCCACCACTGCCACCGGGTGCGCTGTTGCCCTCGATCCGACTGTCGTAAATGTTGAGTTCGGCCCCATCTTCGATACTCAGCGCACCGCCACCTGCGCCGCTGTTGGCCGCCATATTCTTGTCCAGGAGCATGTTGCGTAGCACGACACCCCGGGCGCGCACGATCGCGGCGCCACCCCGCGTCGTGTCGCCAGCCGGGGTCCAGACCGTCGCGGCGCCTCCAGTGATCCGCACGCCGTCCATCACGACGTCGTCATTGTCCAGTTCGACAACGTGGTAGGCATCGCCACCACTGGCAGCCCCGCTGTCGTCACTGTCTCCGCTGAAGACAGTCGCCGTCAACGCGGAGGTCGCCCGTCCGCTGATCGACATCTCGCCCGGCGAAAAGCCACCATAAATCGACACGCCGGTCGTCGGTCGCACCAGCGCTTCGATGCCGCTGGTACGCCAGGTGCCCGTTGACACGAAGACATCCTGATTGCCTGCGGCATCAACCGCATCCTGCACGCTGCTGGTCGCGTTGTCCCAGGACGAGCCGTCCGCCAGCCCGACCGCGACCGGACGCACGAACCAGGTGTTCGCGGCAATCTGCAGATTGCCGGTCACGGACTGGCCATTCGACCAGGCGACAATCGTCTGGCGGCACGAGCCATCAGAATTGGGGCACGCATCGGTCAACGTGCCGTCGCTCGCGACCTGCAACGCATCACAGCCACTGACCGCGTCGACCGCGAACGTGATTGTCGCCGGACCGTCGGGATCGCTGGCAGTTGCCTGAAAGTTCAGCGGCTCACCAGCGTCACACTGGATCGTCGTCGGCAGGTTGCTGAATTGCGGCGGATCGCCATCGACGGGCGTGACCTCGATGGCAACGACCGCCGTCGCGCTCGCGCCGCCTGTGTCGGAAAGCTGATAGATGAAGCTGTCCGCTCCGAAATAGTCAGCATTCGGCGTATAGCGGATGCCGACCTTGCCGCCCGATTCCGCGATGGATGCCACGCCGTGCGCCGGGGAACCCGCCGAGGCAATCGACACGCTGTCGCCTTCGACCGGATCCGCGTCATTGGCCAGCACATCAATCCAGACTGCCGTATCTTCGGCCGTCTGCGCACTGTCCGCACCACCAACAGGCGCGTCATTGACTGCGATCACAATGATCGTTACCAGCGCCGTTGCCGCCGCGGCGCCCTCGCCGTTCAACCCCACCGAGAAAGCATCCTGGCCCGACGCATTTGCGTCGGGCATGTAGCGAAACGCGCCATCGGCGGCCAGCGAGACGCTGCCCGCCGCAGCGTCATCCACGAGCGCAAATGCCGGCACGTCGCCAGCCGGTCCCGTGACCTGGAGCTGTCCGTCGAGGATCGCATCCTCCAGCATCGTGAAGGTCACGGCCACGGGACTGAAGTCGCCGGGTGCGACGGCTTGCTGCTGTCCAGGCGTGTCCGAAGTGTCAGAGGAGGACGCGTCGCCGGCGGGCGTCTGGCATCCGACCGCAAACATCAGCGCGGCGGCTGCCAGAAAAGGAACCTGATTCAATGGGGGCCAATCTTTCGCACAAGGCGGGGGAACAATGGGTCACTGTACAGGAGACAACCGCCCACCGCCACCGTGAGGCGACCTGTTGGCGCCAACTCTGCGCACTACCGCCAAGGCTACGGCAGACGGGGCGGGACTCGAACTCGGCTTGCCGAGTGGCGAGCACGCGAAGCGCGCGCAGTCCGCGCGGTCAGCGCGGATGGCTCGCCGCAAAGCGAGACACAACCCGCGACAACAAACCAGCACTACGCGGGTTTGAGTCCCTCTCGCCAAACAGCAACGCCCCGAGACAATGGCGCACGACCAAAACCCCGGGGCGTTTTCTTTTCGTAGCGGGAAATCCGCCTCCGCCAAGGCTACGGCGGACGGGGCGGGACTCGGTTCGAGTCCCCGGTTACAGCAACGCCCCGAGACAATGGCGTACTGCCAAAAGC
>RFIY01000385.1 GCA_003695505.1 Candidatus Dadabacteria bacterium
GAACGCCCGGGAACCCCGCCGCAGGCGGGGCGGCCCAGCCCGCGGCCCCAGCGCGTTTTGGTGCCTTTTGCGCAAGACCAAAAGGCACCCGGCCGGCCGGAGGCCGGACGGAACCCCAACGAGACCAACGCTCGCCGCGCAGCGGCACAACAACGGTCGTCATCCCGGCCCCGAGCCGGGATCCAGCCACCGACGGCTGCTCGCATTGGTACCGAACACAACCGACGCACCAGGCCGCGCAGTGTATGGACCCCGGATATCCGCCTGCGGCGGATTCCGGGGCGACGGGAGTGGGAGGATTGCGGAATCCGGAGTGACAATGCGGCCTGGCCTTCACCGGCATAAGGGGTCAGGTCTTGAATCTTGCATTCTCCGTCGCCCCGGACCTGATCCGGGGCCCATCTGAGTCGGCCGAAAACCTGACGGAACCCAACCACCACCAACGCTCGCCGCAAAGCGGCACCGTAAACCGCCATCCCGGCACGGCGCCGAACCAGCCACATGACCATAAACTGAGTAAGTGCTAACATAATCGCCATGAACGACCGCGGCCACTCGCTGACCTTGCCCGAACGCGTCGTCTTTGGCGTCGCCAACCTCGAACGGGGTGTCGTTCCGGCACTGGCCTGGGGCGTCAACGAGATTCTGCCACGTCTGATGCACCTGGCCGCCGACGAGCGCTTCCAGGTCTTGCGCGGCATTCCGTACAAACTGGCCGACGAGCAGCCGATCAGGCTCGACGTGATCCGCCCGGCCGGACCCGGGCCGTTTCCGGTCGTCGTCGGCATCCACGGCGGCGCCTGGATGATCGGCCGCAAGGAGAACCTGCGCCACGCGGGGACCTGGTTCGCGAAGCACGGCTTTCTGACCGTCCTGATCAATTACCGCCTTGCGCCCGCGCATCGCTGGCCTGCTCAGGCCGAGGACGTCCGCGATGCGCTGATCTGGGTACGCCGCAACGCCGAGGCCTTCGGCGGCCGGCCCGACCGGATCGGTGTGTTCGGCGACAGCGCCGGCGGCCACCTGAGCGCCTGGGGCGCGGCGGTCACCGCCCGTGCCGAGGATCCTGAGCTGCCCACCATCGCCGCGGCCGCGCACTGGTATGGCGTATTTGATTTCGAGAAGTTCTCGCGAGTCCCCTGGCATCGAACACCGCAGATCCTCGAAGCGCTGTTTGGTGATGATCGATCCCGCTGGCGTGAGGCCAGTCCGCGCTACCATCTCGACGACCCCGGCCGACCGCTGCCGCCGACAATGCTGTTTGCCGCCGGCGGTGACCCGCTCTGGTCGCAGTCGCTGATGTACGCACGCGAACTGCGACAGCGCGGCGTCGAGGTCGAGCTGAAGAAATACAAGCGTAACATCCACGGCTTTCTGAATCTGCCGATGTCGCCCGAATGCCGGGCATCACTCAAACACAGCGCACGCTGGTTCGACCGCTGGCTGCGCGACGACCAGGGCGCACAGGCGGCCTGACCATGCGCATCGGCATCGCGCTGCCACAGGTCGGGTCCGGCATCGGCCGCAACGAAGTACTGACTGCGGCCCGCGCGGCAGAGGCCGCCGCTTTCGACAGCGTCTGGGTCGTCGACCGCATCTGCTACCCCGAACAGCCGCGCGCGCCCTACCCCGCGTCGCCGGACGGACGCCTGCCCGAGTCCTGTACACGCGTACTCGACCCGCTCAGCCTGCTCACCTTTGCCGCTGCGGCGACCGAACGCATCCGGCTCGGCACGAGCGTGCTGGTGCTGCCGTGGTATCCACCGCTGTTGCTTGCCCGGCAACTGGCGACGATCGACCAGCTTTCCGGAGGACGTCTCGCGCTCGGTTTCGGTACCGGCTGGTCCCCCGATGAATACGAAGCAGTCGGTGTGCCGTTCCGTGAACGGGGCCGGCGCGCCGATGCGGCACAGGCTTTTCTGGAAGCGTGGTTTGCCGGGGACTCCTTTTCATGGGACGACGAGTTCTGGACCGTCGCGCCCGTGCGGAACGAGCTGCGCCCGCATCAGCAGCCACGTCCACCGATCTACTGGGCCGCCTTCGCGCCGCGAACGCTCGACCGCGTTGCACGTCTCGGCGACGGCTGGATGCCCGCCGGACTGCCCGCCGCGGTGACAAAGACCATTTTTGCGCAGATTCGTGAGCGTGCCGCGAACTATGGACGCGACCCGGAAGCACTGGAACTGGTCATCCGCGCCAACGTGCTGCCGACACGCAGGCCCGTGGACAAACCGGGGCGCATGCCCTTTGTCGGCAGTCACGAACAGATCGCCGAGGATCTGCAGGCGTTCGCGGATATCGGCACCGATGAGCTGATCCTCGAAAGTCACGGGTTCTTCGCCGGCGGAAAGGACGTCGCCACGGCGATCGAAGCGCTTGCGGAACTATGCCGTTCGACCGGTCTGTCCGCCCGATAAATTCGGGATTTTCGCTTGCATCGCTGGTATACTCAGTGCATCAGCAATTACAGGCAACCCGGATCCCAGCCGACGCATGACCGACAGCACCGCCGATACACTGGCCCAGCGGGGCCAGCGGGTACTGATTTCCAATTACCGCCGTTTTCCCGTCGCGTTTTCACACGGTGAAGGCAGCCGTCTGTTCGCGACAGATGGACGCGACTACATCGATTTTTGCGCTGGCATCGCGGTCAACAGCCTCGGCCACGCACACCCGGCCCTCGTCCGGGCACTGCGCGAGCAGGCCGGACGCCTGTTGCATGTCTCCAACCTCTACGAAATTCCCGAGCAGATCGCGATCGCCGAGGCGCTGGCCGAACGAACCGGCTTCGACCGCTTCCTGTTCGTCAACAGCGGTGCCGAGGCCAACGAAGCGATGATCAAATTCGCACGAAGCTGGGGAGCGCCGCAAGGACGCTATCGGATCGTCGTCGCCCACGGGGGCTTTCACGGGCGGACACTGGGCGCGCTGAGCGCGACGGCCCAGCCAGCGCTGCACGACGGCTTTGCTCCGATGCTCGAGGGGTTCGACGCGGTGCCGTTCGGGGATGCGGACGCAGCAGCCGCGGCGATCGGGCCGGAGACCGCGGCGATCCTCGTCGAACCGCTACAGGCCGAAGGCGGTGCGGTGATGCCGCCGGACGACTACCTGCCGCGCCTGCGCGAGATTTGCGACGAGCATGGCATCCTGCTGCTGATCGACGAAGTCCAGACCGGTATTGGTCGTTGCGGTGAAATGCTCGGGCAGCAGTGCTGGAACGTCCAGGCCGACGCGATTTCACTGGCCAAGGGACTGGGCGGCGGCGTGCCGATCGGCGCGCTTGGCGTCCGGGAACGGTACGGGGACGTGCTCGGTCCCGGTTCGCACGGCTCGACGTTTGGCGGCAACCCGCTCGCCTGCATCGCGGCGCAGACGGTCATCGCTACGGTGGACGACGCCTTGCTGGCACGCATCCGCGATCTGGGTGAGCGGCTGCGCGCACGCCTCGACGCGCTGACCGGACCCGCGCTGTCCAACGTTCGCGGTCGCGGACTGTTCGTCGCCTTCGATACACCCGACGCGGGCGCGCTGGTCCAGGCTGCACTCGCTGAAGGTCTGCTCGTCGTCGGCGCAAAACAGAACGCCGTCCGGATCCTGCCACCGCTGGTACTGACCGATGATGAATGTGAAGAAGGACTGCGGCGCCTGGAACGCGCCGTGGCACGACTGGTGACGACATGACGACACGACTCCGCCATCTGACTCGCTTGCTCGATCTCGAGCGCGCCGAACTTGCCGCGCTGATCGAACGTGCCGACGCCCTGCGTCAGGGCGCGGAACCGCGCCGCTTCCCGGACAAGATCCTTGGCCTGGTGTTCGAAAAGCCGAGTACGCGCACCCGCATCAGTTTCGAGGCGGCGGCGTTCCGGCTGGGTGCCGGCAGCGTATTCATGACCCAGCGCGACAGTCAGTTGCAGCGCGGCGAGCCCGTGCGCGACACGGCGCGCGTGCTTGGGCGGTATCTGGATGCACTGGCACTGCGTACATTCGCGCAGGAAACGATCGAAGAGAGCGCACGCTACGCCGGCGTCCCGGTCATCAACGCGCTCAGCGATCGCTACCATCCCTGCCAGACGATCGCCGACCTGCTGACGCTGCAGCAACACCTGGGCCGCTTCGAAGGATTGCGGCTGGTTTATCTTGGCGACGGCAACAACGTCTTTGCGTCGCTTGCCGAGGCGGCCGCGCTCGTCGACATCGACCTGGTGTTTTGTGGGCCCGAGGGGTACGATCCCGATCCGGACCTCGTCGCGGAGGTGCGTGAACTGGGGGGACGCGTCACGACGATTCGCGACCCGGAACAGGCCGTCGCCGGGGCGGATGTCCTGTACACCGACGTCTGGACGAGTATGGGGCAGGAAGAGGAGTCCGAACGGCGGCGCCGCGATCTGGCCAGCTACCAGATCAACCGCGATCTTCTTTCGGTCGCGGGTGACGCCCTCGTTTTGCACTGCCTGCCGGCCCACCGCGGCGAAGAGATCACAGACGACGTGATCGAGGGGGCGCAGAGCCGCGTATTCGATCAGGCTGAGAATCGGATGTGGGCGCAAATGGCGGTGTTGGAGGCTATCTGGTCGCGCGAATGAGCGCGGGATTTCTCGATGAGAATATCGACTGTGTGCCGTCGCTGGGACCGGCATTCAGCACCGACCAGAACCTGACGCCCGAAGCCGGTTTTCTGCTCAGCCAGATCGACGGGCGAACAACCTGGAAGGATCTGCTGTTGCTGCTGCCGTTCGACCGTGACACGGTCGGCGCACTCGCGGTCGATCTGCGGCGACGCAACATTCTCGTCTGGGAGGGCGGCACGACGCCACCAGCAGCCGAAGCACCGCCGGAACCCACGGCTGCAGCCACGGTGGATCCTGCCGCGGAAATCGACAGCCCCGGCCCGGCCGAGTCCGCAATCTCCAGCGATCCCTTCGGCTTCGGCGCCCCTGTACCGGATGCCCCAGCAGCGCCACCTCCCCCGGAACCGCGACCCGACGAGCGTGCCCTATCACAGCCATCGCCCCGCCCGGATCACAGCGAAGACGACGAACTTGATGACGACTTCGATGAGGCCGCCGAAATTCTCGCTGCACTTCAGGACGGTGGCGTGCTGGATCTCGTGGAGGCGCCGGTGCGCGCTGCTGCGCCGAACGGGGACACAGAGATGCTTCTCGAGGATCTTGACACGCTGGAAGACGACTCCGAGAGTGCCGATGCTGGCGCGTCGGTCGATGCCCTCCTCGAAGAACTCGATGACATCGAGGAACTCACCGAAGAAACCGACGCCACGCCCGTCGAGGCCGATACCCTCATCGACGAACTCAACGACATCGAGGATGCCGACGCAAGCCGCGAGCACGCTGACGAATCGGATGTCGATGGCCTGCTCGAAGAACTCGATGACATCGAGGAACTTACCGACGAACCTGACGCCGAGTCCGCCGATCCTGATGCACTCCTCGACGAACTCAACGACATCGAGGATGCCGACGCAAGCCGCGAGCACGCTGACGAATCCGATGTCGATGACCTGCTCGAAGAACTTGACGATATTGAAGACATTACCGAAGAAGCTGACACCGAACCCGGCGAACCCGACGCTCTCCTCGACGAGCTCAACGGGATCGCGGACGTCGATGATGTAGAA
>RFIY01000386.1 GCA_003695505.1 Candidatus Dadabacteria bacterium
ACCAGGTGAGCGTCAAACGATTCGAGCAGGTTCTCGAATCCTCTGGCGAGATCCGCCAGGCGTTCGGGTTCGCGCAGCGCGGTGTCGATACCTTCCCAGAGCCGCAGCGTGCTGCGCGGGCTGGCGTAGAAGACCTCGTGCAGGTCGGCGTTCTGCTGCATGACGCTGTCGAGTACATTGATCACGGCCAGTGCCGCAGACTGGCGTGCTGCGCGGACGAGCGCGCGCAGCAGGTCGTGTTCGAGCGATGCAATGGTTCGCGTGTCGGCGTCGGTTTCGACGGCCGTGCGAAACCGCTCCATCGCCTCCTCGAACCGCGCAAACAGGGGCGCGGGGATGCCGCGTTGAAACTTGCGCAACAGGCCGGCGGCGATCCAGCGCCGTAGCTCGAGAAGATCGGCGAGCGCCTTAGTCGCGCGGTTCGGGCAGGTTCGGGCGTTCAGGATCAGCAGTGCCAGCACTTCGGGACCGGCCTGATCCTCTGGGTCGAGCACCGTAAAGCCGCTGCCGCGTCGGCCCGAGACGAGGCTGCGCGCTTCCAGGGCCGCCAGCGCGCGCTGGACCGTCGGTACGGTCGTCGCGTGCTCGGTTGCGAGCGTCTGTAGCGACGGCAGTCTGGCGCCGACCGGCCACTGCCCCGTCACGATCGCCAGAGCGAGTTTGTCGGCAATGTGCTCAGCCAGGTTGTTGGCGCGGGGCAAAACCATATACCAAGATTATATAACATAATCTGACGTGTTTCCTGCCGATCCTGTTTCACAGCAAGAAAAAGGCCGCCCGTGGGGGCGGCCTGTGTGTCATCAGTTGTTGCTGCCGGCGTAGGCGCGAATCAGCAGATCCGCGACCTCGGGGCGGGTGAACTCCTCGGGTGGACGTTCACCATTACCGAGCATTTCGCGTACCTTCGTCCCGCTGAGGAAGATGTGCTCATCGGGGCCGGAGGCCGTCGTCTTGATCGTTGCCATCTGTTTCGTGCGGGTGCAGTAGAAGGCGTGCTCGAAGCGCAGGATCTCGATTCCCAGCTCTTCGCGATCGAACTGGTCGAAGATGTGCTGCGCGTCGTAGGTGCCGTAGTAGCTGCCGACTCCGGCATGGTCGCGGCCGACGATGAAGTGCGTGCAGCCGTAGTTCTTGCGGGCGAGGGCGTGAAAGACCGCTTCCCGCGGCCCGGCGTAGCGCATCGCCGCCGGGAACATCGCCAGGATGACGCGCTCGGGGTTATAGTAGCGCTCCATCATGATCTTGTAGCACTGCACGCGGATGTCGGCCGGGATGTCGTCGGCCTTGGTTGCGCCGACGAGCGGGTGGATCATCAGGCCATCGACGCCTTCGAGGGCGACCTTGGTCAGGTATTCGTGGGCGCGATGAATCGGATTACGTGTCTGGAAGGCAACGATCGTCGACCAGCCGCGTGCTTCGAACTCGGCGCGGGTCTGTTCCGGTGTGAGCCGGTAGTCCCCGTATTCCTGCGGGGGCAGCGCAAACGTGTGAACCGGGCCCGCAATGCGCTTTTCGGGCAGTCCCTTGACATAGGCCACGCCGGGGTGCGCGTCATCTGTGGTGCGAAAGACGTGCTCGCACTCGCGCTCGACATCGGGATCGTAGACTTCTTCGACCTCGACGAGGGCGACTTCCGCGCCGTGGAACCGGAGTATGATTGCGCCGGCTTTGTCGGCTGTCGCGGCCGTGTCGGCGTCCACCGCCAGGACGATCGGGAACGGCCAGATCAGGCCATTCTGAAGGCGGATATCATTGATGATCGAAGCGTAATCGCCGCTGCCAACAAAGCCTTCGAGCGGCGCCATTGCGCCAACCGAGAACATCTCGATGTCGGCGAATGTGTTGGGTGTAATGTCGAAGACCGGGGCGTCGGGATATTGCGCGCGCAGCGCGGCTTCGCGTTCGGCGTCAACGGCGCGTGGCGTCAGTTTTCCGCCGTGGGGTGTTGCAGGCACAGTGCTGTTCCTTTCAGTTGTCTGTGTCGGTGAATATGGTTTCGATTTCTTCGAACTGGCTTGTATCGTCATTGATGATCCAGGTGCGCGCACCCTTGCTCTGGCGCTGATCTACACGGTAGATCAGCCACGCGAACCCCGGCCAGTTCAGCGCGAATTGACGGTCGGTTTCGCTGGCCACCGCCGGGCAGTCCGGGTGGCTGTGCACGAAACCGATGACCCGTTCGCCATCGGCCAGTTCGCGCTCGGTGCGGTAGTAGAACATCGGGTCGATCTCGAACCGGTCCGCGCCGCGTTCGGTGTTCTGGTTCTCTGCGTCGACGACCCGCGTGACGATCGCCGTATCGCCGTCGATGCGGCCGATCAAAATGCCGCAGCCTTCATTGGGCCAGGCGGCTTCGAGGTGGGCCTTCATCTGGCTGTCGCAGTTGGCGGGAACCTTGAGTGTCTTCAGGGTCATGTCAGATACCTCCTCCCTGCGTCAGGACCGATTGCCAGACGCGCGTCGTCAGGTAGCGGGTGCCGTGATCGGGCAGGATCACGACGAAGCACCCGGCGTTGGTCTGCCGGGACAGGTCGATCGCAGCGTTCAGCGCCGCAGCGCCGGACGGGCTGGTCATCAGACCTGTCTCTCGCGCGAGATTCTGGACTGATTCATAGGCTTCTTCGGTGCCGGCAGGCAGTTTCAGGTCGAGTCGGGATTCGTCGTAGATGCCTGGCACGATGCTGCTGGCCATGTGTTTGAGTCCCTCGAGGCCATGAAACGCATGGTCGGGCTCGACGCCGACGACCTGCACGTCAGGCGCGATCTCGTCAAAGCCCTGCCGCAGCCCCATGGCCGTTCCGGACGTGCCCAGGGATGCAAAGACGTGGGTGACCTGACCATCGGTCTGTTGCCAGATTTCGGGCGCGGTCGTCTTTGCGTGTGCCTTCGGATTGGCGGGGTTGTTGTACTGGTCGGGTTTCCAGTAGCGGTCAGGATCCGCTTCGAGCTGCCGGCGCGCCTCGACGATCGCGCCATCGCTGCCCTCGAGCGGGTCGGTCAGGACAAGGTCCGCTCCAAACGCGCGCAGTACGGCAATGCGCTCGCGGCTGGCGTTTTCGGGGATGCACAGGCGAACCGGAAAGCCAAGCGCCGCGCCGATCATCGCGTAGGCGATGCCGGTGTTGCCGCTCGTTGAATCGAGCAGGGTCTTGCCGGGCGAGAAGCGGCCCGAGTTCAGTCCATCGAGAACCATCGACAGCGCAGGGCGATCTTTGACCGAGCCGCCGGGGTTGCGGCCTTCGACCTTGCCGTAGATGCGGACTGCGTCGGAAGCGCCGTGTCGGCGGCACCAGTCGCTCAGGTCGGCC
>RFIY01000001.1 GCA_003695505.1 Candidatus Dadabacteria bacterium
CGGGTGCAAACGCCATGTCCCTGACACAGGTCGCGGTCTACTTCGACTCTCATTTAGCTTCCCTCCGGTGACGGTATTCCTTGCGTCCATTGTAGCAATTGCGCACGCTGGGACGGGTTGCAGTTTCTGGTTGAAATCGCTATTCTAAAAATTGACCACAAGGTAAAGAAAATGAGCGAAGCAGCCCCAAAACTCCAGCAGTCGCCGATGGCGGCGCGTGAAGCGTTTTATCGCGAGACCCTGATCGCTGCCGCAGAAGACGTGTTTGCGCGTTGCGGTTTTCAGGCCGCGCGCATGCCAGAGATCGCGCGCAAGGCAGGCCTGTCGCTGGGCACCCTCTATCGGGTGTTTGCCGGCAAGGACGAACTGTACGATGCGGTGCATCGCACGCGGGGCGAGCAAATTCGTGCGGCGGCCGCCGGACAGATTGAGCCGGGACGCCCGGCCGTCATCAACCTGTTTCAGGGGATCCGGGCCTACATCGAATACTTCGCCGAGCATCCCGGTTATCTGCGGATGCATCTCAGTTCCGGAACAGCATGGGCGTTGCCGACCGGCTTCGAGACCACGGCGCAGATGGAGACCTGGCAACAGGGGCTCGACCTGATGGCCAGCGTGCTGGACGCCGCGATCGAGCAGGGCGACGTGATTCGTGACGATTCGCGGATCCTCGCTCGCTCGATCTTTGCGCTCCATCAGGTTCGACTCGCGGCCTGGATGGAAGGCGATCCCGAGCGGAAACAGGACAAAGAGCTATTGATCGAGACCACCCTTAACGCTCTGGCAAGGGCAATCCTGACTGATGCAGGCCGGCAGCGGCTTCGCCAGGCAGGACTTCTGACAGGAGAGCATGTATGACGGCAACCGCAGGTGTCTGTCCGGTAGACCACCGGGCATTGTTCCAGACCGACAATCAGACCGAAGTCAAGCCGTTCTCGGCGATGCCGGGGTCTCCGGGGTTGCCGTTCTTCGGCCGCACGCTCGATTATTATCGGGATCCGAATCGCCTGTTCGATGAGCTTTACCGACGCTTCGGTCCGGTCTGGCGCACCCGCCTGCTGTGGGTCGATATCGTCTGTGTCTGCGGACCGGATGCGGACGAATATGTGTTGATGAACCGCAACAAGGTCTTTTCGAACGAAAAAGGCTATGAGTTCCCGATCGGCAAGCTGTTCAGGGGCGGGATCATGCTCAAGGACGGCGAGACGCACCGTCGCGAACGTCTGATCATGCAGCAGGCCTTTAACAAGGAACCGCTGCAGCAGTATCTCAACCAGATGAATCCCGACATCAGCCGTTATCTGGATCGTTGGGTCCCGCGCTACCGGAACGGCGCGCGCATCCATTTCTATCCGACGATCAAGGAGACGCTGCTCAAGCTGGCCGTGCCTGTGTTCGTCGGTGAGCGGGCCGGACGCACGGCGCGGCAACTCAACCGTGCAATCACGGATGTGGTCAATGCATCGGGCGCCTTTCTGCGCTTCGACGTGCCGGGGACCAAATTTGGTCGCGGACTAGCCGGCCGTCGCTATCTCGAACACTATTTTGGTTCGCGCATCGCCGAGCGCCGCAACAGTGACATGCAGGACATGTTCAGTCAGATGTGCCGTGCGGAATCAGAGGAAGGGCACCGCCTGACCGATCAGCAGATCATCGACCACATGATCTTCTTGCTGTTCGCGGCCCACGACACGAACACGATCGCGATGACGACGATGTTCTACCAGCTTGGCCGCAATCGCGACCTTCAGCAGCAATTGCGCGAAGAGAGCCTCGCACTGGGCGTCGACCAGATCGGCTGGGAGCATCTGAACCAGCTCGAGGGTATCAGCAAGGTCTTCAAGGAATCGCTGCGCTGGATCGCGCCGGTGCCGTCACTGTTTCGTGCGACGACCGAGGACACGGTCATTGGTGGCTACGAAGTGCCCAAAAACACGATCGTCATCGTACAGCCCTCGCATACGCATCGCATGGAAGAATACTGGCGTTGTCCGATGGAGTTCGATCCCGAACGCTTCAGCCCCGAGCGACGCGAGGACAAGGTGCACCGGTTCGCCTGGGTACCTTTCGGCGGTGGTGTCCACAAGTGTCTTGGGCGGCATTTCGCGGAAAACCAGGCCAAGGCGCTCGTGCATCAGGCATTGCTGAAGTACGAATGGCACGTGCCCGAGAACCAGTTGCTGGAAATGGACTATTCGTCCATGCCAAAACCGAAGGACCGCTTGCCGATCAAATTCCGGCGGCGGCGAAGCTGACAGAATCCCGGGGAGGGTTGCGCAGGCCTGGACGCCTTGCGCAGAGGCCAGCGCCGGATCCGGATGGATCCGGCGCTTTTTGTCGCTTCGCAACGAAAGAATGCCCCTGGCCACGTGCGCGGCCAGGGGCAGTGTGCTGGTGGGATGATCCGGTGTCGGCGCCGGCCTTATTCGATGGCCGCGGCCAGCTCGGCGGCGCGTGCCTCGACGGTCTCGATGTATTCATTGACCATCTCGTAGATGACTTCACGGGTCGGTTTGCGCTGGTTCATCATGCCGACGACCTGCCCGACGGCGATGCCCGCCAGGTCTCCGGCGGTTTCGTGTGTCGTCATCGAGTGCTTGTAGATCCGGTTGTTTGCTTCTGCTACGGCAAGAAACTGCAATGGCATCGGCAATGGGTCTGGCGCGTCCGGGGCTTCCCAGGCCATCGTGTATGTCGTTTTGAGCTGCCGCGCCGGCTTGCCGGTCAGGCAGCGGGAACGAATGGTGTCGTGCGACGTCGCGGCGAGCAGTTTATTGATCAGCACCTCGGGGCCGTCCGCCTCGTTGACGGTCAGCCAGATCGAACCGGTCCAGACGCCCTGTGCGCCCAGCATCATCGCGGCGGCCATCTGGCGGCCGCTGCCGATGCCTCCGGCAGTCAGTACCGGTGTTGGCGCCACGGCATCGACGACCTGGGGTGTCAATACCATCGTGGCGATTTCGCCGGTGTGTCCACCTGCCTCGGTACCGGACGCGATGATCACATCGACGCCCTGTTTTTTTTGTTTGAGCGCCTGGTCGACGCTGCCGACCAGCGCGCCGACCTTGACCCCGGCGGCGTGGCACTTCTCGATCGCTTCGACGGGTGGCGGTCCGAGTGCGTTGACGACGAGTTTGATCGGATGATTCAACGACACGTCCAGGTGCGCCTGGCCGGTTGTCTGCGTCCAGCCCAGCATGCTGTCGTAGAGTTTGACGTCTTCGGGCAGGGGCGGAACCTTGTGCTTCTCGAGCAGGTTGTTGAGAAAGTCCTTGATGTGCTGCGGCACCATCTTTTCGAGCTGCTCTTTGGGAATGTCGCCCTGGTCGCGCCCGACGTAGCTGGCCGGGATGACGATGTCGACGCCGTAGGGCTTGCCATCGACGTGTTCATCGATCCAGGCAAGTTCCTGTTCGAGCTCTTCGGGCGAGAACGTCAACGCGCCAAGTACGCCAAACCCGCCGGCCTTGCTGACGGCTGCGACAACGTCGCGGCAATGGCTGAATGCAAAGATCGGAAACTCGATGCCGAGTTCCTTGCAGATTTCCGTGCGCATGTGGGCACCTCCTGGGCTGGGCAATCATCGTGGAGTAGAACGTGTTTCAGCCTATCCGCACGGCGGGTGTCTTCGCAAACTGATCTAACGCTCGTTACAGCATGTTGATGTGCTCGCGAATGTTGCAGCTTGTGGCGTGGTCGCGTAGAATTGCGTCGAATGGTGGGCAAGATTACCTCTGGCCTTGGCGAGGAGGGCTGACGTTGTCACGTTACGAAGCGATTTATCGACGTTCACTCGAGGATCCCGACGGTTTCTGGCGCGAAGCCGCGGCCGATCTGAGCTGGGATGAGCAGGCGTCGTCCGTTCGCGATGCGAATGCTGCGTTTCCACGCTGGTTCGGTGACTGGCGCGGGAACGTCTGTTTCAATGCCGTGGATCGCCACGTCGAGGCGGGGTACGGCGAACAGGTGGCCCTTGTCTATGACAGCCCCGTCCGCGGCGAGCGGGTACAGGTCACGTTTGCGGCATTACGCGAGCAGGTATCCCGGGCGGCTGGCATGCTGCAACAGTTGGGTGTCGCCAGCGGCGATCGTGTCCTGATCTACATGCCCAATTCGATCGAGGCCGTCGTGGCGATGCTCGCCTGCGCGCGAATCGGAGCGGTACATTCGGTCGTATTCGGCGGTTTCGCGGCGCCCGAACTCGCCACGCGCATTCGTGACGCACAGCCGAAAGTCGTCCTGGCGGCTTCTTGTGGCGTCGAAGTGCAACGTGTGATCGCCTATCTCCCAATCGTGCAAGAAGCGCTACGCATCGCGGATCAGCCGGATACGCCGATCGTCGTCAAACAGCGCAATCCTGAATTCGCCGTGCTCGATGCCGACCGTGCGTACGACTGGGACGCGCTCGTCGCGGCCGCGCCGGCCGCCGCTCCGGTGCCGCTGCCCGGCGATCACCCGCTGTATATTCTCTATACCAGCGGTACGACGGGCGTACCGAAGGGGGTCGTCCACGATCACGGCGGAACGATGGTCGCGCTGCGCTGGAGCATGGCGTTCGTCTATGGCGCGCAGCCTGGCGATGTCTACTGGGCCGCATCCGATATCGGCTGGGTGGTCGGCCATTCGTACATGGTGTACGGCCCGCTGCTGCAGCGATGCACGACAATCATCTACGAGGGAAAGCCTGTTGGTACACCCGACGCTGGCGCATTCTGGCGAGTGATCCAGGAGTATGGCGTTGATGTCCTGTTCACGGCCCCGACGGCGTTTCGCGCGATCAAACGAGAGGATCCTGCGGCGCGATTGCTGGACGCGTACGACACGTCGTCGCTGCGGGCGCTGTTTCTCGCCGGCGAGCGTGCC
>RFIY01000387.1 GCA_003695505.1 Candidatus Dadabacteria bacterium
CCGTTGCAGACAGTAAAAGATCTGGTCCTCGCCAATCTTCGATGTCGTCGCCTCGTGCTCGACCTTGGCGCTGCGGTTGCGCACATCGATGTAGGGAAAGGTATGCGCGCCGCACTGATCGCCGATCAGCAGCGAATCGCACTGCGAATAGTTGCGTGCACCCGTCGCGCCCTTCTGGATTCGCACCAGGCCGCGATAGCTGTTCTGGCCGCGCTGCGCCGAGATGCCCTTGCTGACGATCGTCGAGCGTGTATTGCGCCCGATATGAATCATCTTCGTACCGGTATCGGCCTGCTGTTTGCGGCTCGTCAGCGCCACCGAATAGAACTCACCGATCGAATCGTCGCCCTGCAGGATCACCGACGGATATTTCCAGGTGATCGCGGAGCCGGTTTCGACTTGCGTCCATGAGATCTTTGCCCGCTCGAGGCACTTGCCACGCTTCGTAACAAAATTGTAGATGCCACCACGTCCTTCGGCGTCCCCCGGGTACCAGTTCTGCACGGTCGAGTACTTGATTTCGGCGTCGTCGAGCGCAACCAGCTCCACGACGGCGGCGTGAAGCTGATTCTCATCGCGCATCGGCGCCGTGCAGCCCTCGAGGTAACTGACATAGGCTCCCTTGTCCGCGACAATCAGCGTCCGTTCGAACTGTCCGGTATTCATCGCATTGATACGGAAATAGGTGCTCAGCTCCATCGGGCAGCGCACGCCGGGCGGGATATAGACGAACGAGCCATCCGAGAACACGGCGCTGTTGAGCGCGGCGAAAAAATTGTCGCCGATCGGCACCACGGACCCCAGATATTTGCGCACCAGCTCGGGATGCTCATGCACCGCCTCGGAAAACGAACAGAACACGATCCCCAGCTCGGCCAGCTTCGCCTTGTATGTGGTGGCCACCGAGACGCTGTCGAACACCGCGTCGACGGCAATGCCCGCCAGCATCATCTGCTCTTCGAGCGGAATCCCGAGTTTGTCGTAGGTTGAACGAATCTCGGGGTCGATGTCGTCGAGGCTCTCTGGACGGTCCTCTGCCGACTTCGGCGCGGCAAAATACGAAATCGACTGGTAGTCGATCGGATCATAGTCGAGGTGGGGCCAGTGATGGGGTTCACGCATCGTCTGCCACGCCGCAAACGCCTTCAGCCGCCAGGCCAGCAACCACTCCGGTTCGTTCTTGCGCCGCGAAATCTCGCGGATGACCTGCTCGTTGAGCCCCGGAGGCAGCACATCTTCCTCGACCTCCGTGACCCAGCCATAGCGGTACTCTTCGTCCGCCTTTTGTTCGAGTATCGGGTTTTCCCCTGCCACGTCAGGACTCCATTCGTTGAATATGTTCGGGGCCAATCAGCGCCGGCTCCGCAGACTGTCCAAGAAAGTCCGCCAGAGAGCGCCGATCGAGCACGCCGAGAATTTCTTCCTCTATTTCATTCCAGACGGCGACCTGCGTACAATCGTCGAGCAGATCGCAGCGCCCGGACGCGTCACACGTCACGGTCTGGAAATTGCCTTCGACCACCTCGTACACCCGCCGCAACGACAGTGCATCCGGCGACGCGGCCAGCCGGTACCCGCCGGTCGATCCGGCATCGCTGTTGACGATGCCGCCCCGGACGAGCTGGCGCATCACCTTGGCCAGATAGCTGCGCGGCACCGATGCGGATGCCGACAGCTCCCGCAGACTGACGCTTTGCCGCGCTCCGCCGGTCTTCTCGGCCAATACGATCAGGCTGCGCAGCGCATAATCGAGGCTACGGCTGACGAACATTGCCATTGTGGACCTCCTGTATCCATATTGTACGCATTTTGCAGGTCGCCCGCACCGAAACCGACAAAAAATTGATCTGAATCAATGGCAACAGCCCGGAATCGTCGCAGAATATGTACAGTGCAGTATGAACGGAATTCAAGGGAGCCTGACCACAACGGATGAATGTCGACGTGCTTGTCGTGGGCGGAGGATTTGCGGGCCTGAAGTGCGCCCTGCAGCTTTCGGGTGTGGTCGGCCGCGACCACCGCATCGCCCTGCTGACCACCGCCGAGCAAATGACGCTGCGGCCGCGGCTGCGCCAGCTTGCCGACGGCGAGGAGGCGCTGACAGACATTCGCCTCGAACGCGTAACCGAATCGTCCAGCCTGCAGGTCCTTGTTGACGCCGCAAACGAAATTGACCCCGAGGCGCACCTGGTGCGCACCGAAACCGGTCGGACGATTGAATGGAAGATCCTCGTGCTTGCCGCCGGGGTACGACATCGGATCGACACGATACCGGGGCTGACCGAAGCCGCCTGGCCCTACTGGACACGCCAGGCCTGGATCGATCTGCCGGGACGACTCAAGCAACTGACAAGCCATTCCGACAGGACGCGACGGCTGGCGCTCGTACTTTGCCCCGGCAATGCCAGCCCCGATCCATTCTACAACGCCGCCGGCACGATTCATCGCTGGCTACGGCAACGCGCACTTCGTCCCCGGATCGATCTGGTCCTGGCGACATGGGAACCGCATGCCTGTGCCCTGTTTGGTACCGAAGACAGCGAAGAAGTTGCCGACTATGTTGCCTGGCAGGTCGACCAGCTCTGGTGCGACTTCCATGCCACGGCATTCGTCGATGAATCGCTCGTCGTTGGCAAGGGGGATCTGCGCCTGGAGGCCGACGCGATCATAGCTCTGCCTCCGCAAAAACCGGCCTTGCATGTCCCCGGCCTTCCGGTCGACGACGCGGGTTTCTATCGGATAGAGCCAGACAGTTGCCGCGTCGAAGGATGTGATGACATCTATGCAATTGGAGATATCACAGCGGGTGGCCCACGCCAGGCGTGGCGCGCGGTGCTACACGCCGAACGGGCCGCAGCCTGGATCGTCGCCGCGCTCACCGGACGCCCCCCGGTTCTCGTGGAGTTCCCGGAGCGGCGCCTCGAGCCGGAGCTGATTCGCAGCGGCGGCTTCCCGAATCGTTCGCACTGGTGGAATTGACCATGTATGCTGAACGTAATCCCCCGAAACGACTGGATGCGCTGCAACGCAAGTGGCGCAATGGATGGGCTGAATTGGCAGATCACGCGCCAGGATCGAACGAGATACGACCATTTTCGATCAAGAGCACCCGCTCGTTCACAGTGCTGCTCGAAAGCATCTCCGAAGGTGCAGTGCTCTGCGACACGTCGGGCACCATCGTCTATGCGAATCAGCGCGCTGGACAACTGTTTGCCGCAGAACCCCAGGCATTGATCGGCATGCCGGTCGAAGCCCTGCTGCCCGAAGAGCTCAGAGACCGGCACAGCCAGTTGCGCGACGCATATGCCAAACAGCCAGCCATCCGACCGATGGGCAGCGGCATCGACCTGGTCGCGCGCCGCCTCGACGGGACGACCTTTCCGACCGAGGTCAGCCTGAGCGTGCTCGACGATGGCGAGGATCGGATCTTTATCGCGTTCGTTACCGATATCTCGGCCCGCAAGCAGCAGGAACAGATGGTCGTTCAAGCCGGCAAGATGGCCGCGATCGGAGAACTGGCCGGCAACATCGCCCACGAGGTCAACAATCCGATCGGCATCATCAGCGCCAAAGCGCGACTCCTGCTGTCGAACGAATCCGAACAGCTCAGCGACAAGGCGCGCAGCGATCTCGAAAAAATCGTCGACCAGTGCGAACGGTTGAGCAAACTGACCCGCGGTCTGCTCGACTTCAGCCGGCCTTCGATCGGCGAAAAACAACCGCTCGATGTGCACCAGCCGTTGCGTAGCGCGGTCGGCATGATCGCGGACCGCTGTCGCAAGCACCGCATCGAACTGCGGGAACGCCTGTTCGCCGACGCCTCGATTGTCTGCGGCAATGCGAATGAGCTGCAGCAGATCTTTCTCAATCTGCTTCTCAACGCCATCGACGCCGTGTCTGGCGGTGGCAGTCTGACGATCGAAAGCCACAACCCCGACGACGGATGGATCGAATGCTCGATCTCCGATACGGGATCCGGCATCTCACCCGAGAATCTCGAGCGCATCTTTGAACCCTTTTTTACCACCAAGGGCAGTTCGGGGACGGGCCTTGGCCTGGCGATCTGCCTGGGGCTGGCGCGCAGCCATGACGGCGCCCTGACGGCCCACTCGGAACCAGGCCGCGGGACGACCTTTACGCTTCGGCTGCCGACCGTCGGAAGCAAATGACGTCCAGCGCGAGAATCGTCTGCGTCGACGATGAACCGGGCATGCTCGAGGTCTGTCATGACTCACTGATCCGGATCGGTGATGTCGACATCGAGACGTTCGAGGATCCTGCCGAGGCGCTGGCATTTCTGCGCGAAACTGGCGCTGA
>RFIY01000388.1 GCA_003695505.1 Candidatus Dadabacteria bacterium
CCTGCTCAATCGCCGCGCCGTAGAGGAGCATCTGCAATACGAATTGCGCCGACTCGAGCGATTTCCGGCGCCGCTGTCGGTCATGCTGATCGATCTCGACGGATTCAAACAGGTCAACGACCGCTACGGGCACCTGGCCGGCGACGCCGTGTTGCGCGGCGTCGCGGCGGAGTTGCGCAATCACCTGCGTGACTCCGACATCACCGGGCGGTGGGGTGGGGACGAATTTCTTGTTCTTCTGCCTGGCACCGACGAGCCAACCGCGAAGAAAGTGCTGGACCGACTCCAGCAAAGAGTCGCTGAGCTTGTGGGGCCAGGTGGTGAGACACCGCGCTTCAGCGCCGGTGTAGCGACAGCGTACGGCCCGACGTCGGCGGACGCCCTCATCGCCAAAGCCGACGCGCAACTCTACACTGAGAAGAAGACAGTCCGGCACGCGTAAGATTCCAACTGCGTAAAACACATATGAGATATGTGTCTGCAGTCTCCATCCGCGCGCCTACGCGTCCTGTCCATCGCCGTGATGACACTGACCGCCGTACCATCGACGGCATCGGCCGTCGGCTGCTGTAGCGCCGGCACGCCTATCCTCGGCGGTCTCGACAATGTCTCCAATCAACCGCACAGCCTGCTGATTTCCGCCACGCAGGAAATACGGGTCCTGCGAGCGCTGTTCGATGGAAGCAACAAACTCGACGATCGCACCCGCGAGCGCCGGGTGCTCGGCACCCTGCTCGAAGCTGGCTATGGCATCAATCGCTATCTTTCGTTGTCGATGCTGGCGGGGTATATCCGCCAGGAGCGCTGGATCAAAACGAACAACGGAGGACGTTCACACAGCACCGGGCAGGGATTTGGAGATCTGATCGTGCTGCCAAAGATCCATATCCTGCGCGCAACGATCAAACGACCAGATGACCTGGCCATCGGCGCAGGCATCAAGATGCCCACCGGGCCGTATACCCTCCGCGAAGGGGGCTTGCTGGTCGCGCCCGAGCTTCAGCCGGGTTCCGGGAGCTGGGATCCCGTGTTCTGGGGCCTCTGGTCACGCACATTGCTCCCGTCGCCCTGGACGGTTCTGGCAACCATGTCGGCACGGATCCCAACCGAGAACCCGCGCGGCTACCGCTTTGGTCCAGAGGCACTTGCCGGCGCGGGTGTAAGCTTCGGTACGGCCGCAGGCGTCGACACCTCCCTGCTGATCCGTCTGCGCAGTACGCGCCCTGACCGCTTCCAGGGCGATCGGCTGCCGAACACGGGATCGCTGCAATTATTCGCCGTGCCCGCAGTCAACATCATCCGCTTTTCGCCCTGGGCGCTGCGCGCCGCACTGCAGATCCCACTCTGGCGCTCTGTCACCGGCACCCAGCTCGCCGAAACAATCCAGGCCCGGCTCTCGCTCGCCGTCGACATTCATCTGCCTGGCAAAAGAAACGAACCAGACGGGAGGACGCGATGAACCATGACATCTTTGCCATGGCGGCGACAGTGTCGTTGCTGCTGAACGCCTGTGTCGCATCGACACAGGAAATGACCGAAGTGGTGGGACAGGAGACGCAGAGCAGCAGCGAGCTGCAAGTCGTCTCCGACGGTACGCGACCGATCCCCTGCGAACGACTGCTGCAGCCGGTCGGCGCAGAGCCAAAACGACAGCCGACCGCGCGCTCCCTTCGCCCGGCGCAAGATGCAAACGCATGGCTCGTCGACACGACATATGTTCTCGATGGCGGCCCGGGCAAAGACGGAATCCCCTCGGTCGACCAGCCTGAATTTGGGACGGTTGAAGAGGTCGACCGGCAAACCTGGCTCACCGATGCCGATCTGGTCGTCGGCACCGTGATCGGCGGCGAAGTCAGGGCCTATCCGCATCCGATCATGGACTGGCACGAAATCGTCAACGACCAGCATGGGGCAGAAGCGCTCGCGATCACCTACTGCCCGCTTACCGGCTCGGCCCTTGTCTGGAACCGTGTCATTGACGGTCAGACAACCACCTTCGGCGTTTCCGGATTATTGTTCAACAACAACCTGATCCCCTACGACCGCGCCAGCGACTCGAACTGGTCGCAAATGTTGGCCCAGTCGATCCACGGCAAGCGGGCCGGCACGGCCGCGGAGACGTTTCCGGTCATCGAAATGAACTGGAAAATGTGGAAGGCGCTCTTTCCAGACGCCAGGGTACTGACGAATGACACCGGCCGCGATCGGCCATATGGCCGCTACCCGTATGGCGCATACAAGGTCAGTGACACGTTGCTGTTTCCGACGTCGCGGGACGACCGCAGGCTGCACCGCAAGGAACGCGTTCTCGGCGTTCGTAGCGGCTCGTCCAGCAAGGTTTGGGTCGTCGCCGATTTCCCTGCCGGCGGCACGGTGGTCGAAGACCGCGTCGGCGATGCAGAGATCGTGGTCGGCGGCGCCTGTGACGGTCAGTTCGCGACCGCGTTTTTACGCACCCTGCCGGATGGCACGCGCCTGTCGTTCCGCCGCAGCGAGATGCCACTGCCGATCCTGTTCGCGGATGATGAGGGCAATGAATGGGATCTGTTCGGCCGCGCCGTCCGTGGCCCGCGGGCGGGGCAGCAGCTCGTCCACGCAGACAGCTACGTCGCATACTGGTTCGCCTGGTCGACGTTTTTCCCGGATCCGGAGATCGCTTCGTTCTGAGTTGGCGAGCGCCTGTTGGCCTCAGTTGCGGACGCAACCGGGCAACCTACTGCCAGACGTGACCGCAACCCTCGATGACCAGTTGCGCGAACGCTTCGGTGATCGCATCGCGCCCTGTCCAACATCGGCCGGCAGCGGCTCTGAGTGCATCGACCTGTTGGGCGGACAGCCGATGTCGCTTCGACAGGTAGAGGGTCCATTCCTGCCGCCCGACCTCGAACTGTACGGGCAAATCGTTGATCGAGCGTCCGGCGCTGGCGAATGCATACCCCAGCCCCTCGGCCGACCCGGCTACGGCGTCGAG
>RFIY01000389.1 GCA_003695505.1 Candidatus Dadabacteria bacterium
CGACCGGCCGAATCACCGGGGCTGCTGAGGTCAAGGTATCATGGTACGAGTCCTCGCTGATCTCTGTTTCGCCGGGAGGCGGCCACTATGCGTACATCGACATGCGATGCGTCTCCGCCGATGATGTCGGCGGAGCTGGAGTCCGTCGTGCCGTTGCAGGAGATCGTACCGCGCGTCGCGGATCTGCTCCCGGCCCAGGGGCCGCTTGACCTCTTCGTGCATCACAACACGCTGCATCATTTTGAAGATCGCCCATTCGAACGCGCGGTTGCCGAGGCAGGGGCGCTGTTTGGCTGCGAACCCTACATGGACGAGCGCTGGTATCGCGCGCGCTGGAACGCCGGCGAGATTTCGGATGATGTTGCCCGCAGAGTGTTGCAGGCCGAACTGGCCGAACGGGACGAAGAAGATGTGGTACCGGGGCTTCGACGGGACGCGCTGTGGTGGGCGTTGCTGAAATACGGCATCGAAGAGCTTCGCGGGCAGGCGCTACGATGGACACTGGCCGAGTCGGATGCACTACGTCGGTTTCGCCGTGACACACCTGCGACCCAGCCCTGGAGGAGTCGCAGCGAGTGCAGTCTTGTCATGGGACTCTGGGAGGCCAGCCTCGAGGCGGCGAGGCGGGTTGCGGCCGCCGCCGCGCCCAGCAACCGAGGCCTGGATCCGGGGGGCGAGCCGCCGAACCGGTTGCACCGCGCCGTTGCACCCTTATTGATTCGCTTCACCGCCGCATTTCTGGACCAGGGTATCGCGTCCTGGGTGCTGCCTCGGCGCGAGCGTGGGATGTTGCGCTGTTTCATCGACCTTTACGGTCGCCGCGCCGGTTGGGTCGAGAGCTGGGGGGGCGCACTGGCCCGGCTGATTGACGATGAACGACATGCCGATCTGGACGGCCTGCAGTCTCTGCACATGTCGTTACGGGCCTGGCCGGTCGCGGACGAAGATCGCGAGGCCTTCCTGACCAATCAGGCACTGGCACTGCGCGGCTGGGCTGGCATGGTGCGCCAGGTCGAGCAGCACCCGGAACGCGTCCCCCATCCTGTGCCAGCGCGCCTCGCTGACTATCTTGCGATCCGCTTGCTTCTGCTGCGGGCAGCGCGTGCCCACGACGCAGTCGACAGTATCGCTGACCCGCAGGCATCAGATCATCGGCCGGACGATCCACAGCTTGTGACGGCCTGGCAGTTGTTCCAGGTCGCGCAGTTAAGCGGCCTCTCCGCGATGGATCTGGAGCGCTGGTCCGACGCAGACATCGCGGCGGTGCTCGCGGAAACGAAGGCGTGCGATGCGGTGACTCGGCGCAGGTTGCTGCACACCGCCTGGGAACACGATCAGCGAACGCGCTGGCTTGCGGCCGTGACGCAGAATGAAACTCCCCAGGCTGCCGGACGCGCCGACCTGCAGGTGATCATGTGCATCGATGATCGGGAGGAATCGTTCAGGCGTCATCTGGAAGAGCAGTTCGATGGCGTCGAGACCTTTGGACTCGCCGGCTATTTCGGCGTTGCCATGTTTTATCAGGGGCTCACGGATGCACACCCGCGGCCGCTCTGTCCAGGTTCCATCGTTCCCGAAACGTATGTATTCGAACGAACCGTGGTTGCGCGTGATACAGGGCGGGGCCAACGCACGAATCGCATCCTGGCGAATCTCGAACATCAGGTTCATCACGGGCGCGACTCACTCGTACGCGGCTCCATCGTCATGCCATTGGTTGGTCTGTTTGCGATCGTACCGCTGGTGCTCAAGGTCGTATTCCCCTGGCTGGATCGCTCGGGGCGCACGCGCCGACATTCGGCTGATGAGCAAACGGAACTTGTGCTTCATCGCGAAGATGTCGCGCCACCGCGTGGTCGCGTGACGGGATTTACAACGGATCAGATGATCGAGATTGTCGCCACGCAACTGCGTACGATCGGGCTGATCGAAAACTTCGCGCCGCTGGTGCTGGTACTCGGGCACGGTTCAACGAGTTTGAACAACCCACATGAAGCGGCGCACGATTGCGGCGCCTGCGGCGGGGGGCGGGGCGGTCCGAACGCGCGAGCCTTTGCCGCGATGGCGAATGATCCCGATGTGCGCGCCGGGCTGGCGCGACAGGGCATCCAGATCCCCGAACAGACATGGTTCGTGGGCGGACTGCGAAACACCTGCAGCAATACGGTCGAGCTCTATGACACCTGGCGCTGCCCACAGGAGGTGCGTGCCGAACTGACGCATGTACAGGCGAAGATCGAGCGCGTCTGCGCACTCGAGGCGCACGAACGTTGCCGAAAATTCGAGACGGTCGCCCCACAGTTGCCACCCCGACTGGCCTGGCTGCATGTACGTGGACGCGCAAACGACCTTGCGCAGCCGCGCCCCGAATACGGACACGCGACGAACGCATTTTGTATCGTCGGTCCGAGGCGCTTCTCTCGTGGGCTGTTTCTGGATCGACGCGCATTCCTGGTGTCCTATGAACCCGATATCGACGCGGACGGCAAGGTGCTGGCCGCGTTGCTGGAATCCGTCGGGCCGGTTGTCGCGGGGATCAACCTCGAATACTATTTCAGCTATGTTGATCCGCAACGCTACGGCGCTGGCACCAAATTGCCGCATAACGTTTCCGGGCTGATCGGCGTCATGGACGGTGCGCGCAGTGATCTGAGGACAGGCCTGCCGTGGCAAATGACAGAGATCCACGAACCCCTGCGGCTCACGATGCTCGTGTATGCGCCCGAGGACCGGGTTCGAGGCATTGTCGAGCAATCGCCGCAATTGCACCGGCTTGTTGCAAATCGGTGGCTTCATCTGTGTACTTGTCACCCGTACGGTCGGTCGCTGAATGACTGGAGCGGGTTTTCGACCCTGGTTCGTGAGCGTGCGCAGACCATCGTACCCCGCATCAGCGGGCATTCCAGCGATTATTACGGTGGTCGTCGAGATCCCTTGCCGGTGGCAATCATCGCACCAGTGCGAGGGCAGCGATGAATCCGCTGGCGGCGAATGGTGACCTCGTCGCGTTGTATGCGCTCGTACTCGCGCCTGTCGGGATCGTTCTCGTTGCCGTGGCGAGCGCGCTCGTTCCCGCTTTGCGACGAGAGGCGCTGCTGCGTCGGACCGTTGCGCTGTCGATGTCCGTCACCACGGTTGCTGCGATC
>RFIY01000390.1 GCA_003695505.1 Candidatus Dadabacteria bacterium
AACCACCATACGGCGGAATGAAGCCTTGATCCGACATATTCGATCCCCCTCTGTTGCACCCGCACACCCGCCCTTCCCGCGCCACGATCACAAGAACGGCCTGATCCAGTCCTGGCTACTGGCTGCCTCGGCTTATACTTACACCACACCCGGCTGGCTGCAAAGGCGCTTCTGAACTTTTGCGCGGCTCGCATGCGTAGCCACACGAACGAAGATGCGAACTGTAGTTACGGCAGATAACAATGATAACACCGCCTCATCCTCCCTTCTCCCCAACCGCCGTCAGTCCCACACGACCTCGACGCCATAGGCGGCAAACGCACGATCCCGGCTGACGAGACGCATGCCCCGGCCCATCGCCTGACTGATCAGCATGCGGTCGAACGGATCACGATGATGAAAGGGCAACGCTGCAAGCCGCGCGGCGTCTTCGAGGGTGATGTCGATCACCGTAATCTGGTTATCGACAAGCGCACGCTCGATGGCCGTCGGCCAGTCGGCACGCAGCACGAGCTTGTCAAGACTGATCTTGATCCCGATTTCCCAGAAACTGAGCTGACTGACATGCAGGCGGTAATCGACATCCGTGATCGCCGCCCGCGCACGCGCCCCGAGGCGTTCCGGCGCGGCGATCATCCAGAGCAGCGCGTGTGTATCGAGCAGCAAATTCATCGCAGCAATGGCTACCGCATATACGGCACAAAGTCGTCAAGCGGCTCATCGAAGTCGTCGGACATCGACACGATCAGCCCGGGATCACTACCAATGTGCCGTTCCGGACGCACGCCCTCAAGCGCCTCAAGGCGCGCAATCGGCCGTGATCCTTTGGCAATGATGACTTCTTCACCCTGGATCACGAGGCGAAGCAGGCGCGACAGATGCGTTTTTGCCTCATGAATCGTCACCTGAATGGCCATCGGGCAACCTCAAAGATAACAACTTAGTCTTTAAACTTAGTCTATCACGGGCCACGAGTTTTCCCGATCACACCGTCAATCCTGTCCGGCATCATCTTCATCCGGCATCAGGCCCAGCAGCGTCGCGATACCAATGGTCGCCTGCCCGAAAACCACGAGGGTCAGAAACAGCGCCAGCACATATTTGTTGAAGATCAACTTTACCGTCAGCACGAAACACCACACGAGCGCCTTGAGCAATGTCAGGATCCACCAGTCAACGAAAGCGTCCATCATCTGCCCTCCCTGTTTTGGCAACCGCAACAAGATCCTGCCACACGGACCGGATCATTTCGTGATCCGGTCCGTGTGGGTCGCCTTGACGCACGATTAATGCCGCGCTACGATCTGACGCGGATACGCCGGACGCAGAGGGTCGTATGTCGTTTCGCCTGACCGGGCCGGGGCAACTGGTCGCCATCGACGGGCAACGCCGCTTCGGCGCGCTGTTCGGCGGTGTCGGTCTGCTGACGGCCGTCGGCGCCGGCGTCGCAGCAACCCACGGCGCACCGGGTCATGCGCTGGCGATCCTGGCGGCCTTTGCCGTCGTCTTTCTGCTCGCCGGAAGCACCCTTGCCTTCCAGTACAGGCGGCTGACCCTGCGGGGCGAACAGCTTCTCCTGACCGAACGCCAGCTCTGGCAGGTGACCACGGCCCGCGCCGGACGCGACGCGCTGCGCGCGGTACGCGTGGAAGCCGTCGTCGCCCAGAGCAGCAGTAATGGCGGCTCCCGCACGCTGTACGAGGTCGTGCTCGAGATTCGGGCGCCAGGTTTTCCGGAGCGCTTCGTTGCCGCGCGGTACGATTCCGAGTCCCGCGCCTTGCAGGAAGCCGCCGGGCTGGCCCGGAACCTCGGTCTGCCGCTCTTCGACGCGATCGGCGACGAACCCGTCGAGATCGACCCGCACACGCTGCGTCCCGTCGCCTGGCAGGACGACGAAACGCCACAGGCAAAGCCTGTACACATCGAGGTTCGCGGCTCACTGCCCTCGGACCGCGTCCCGTGGATGGCCGGCATCACCGCGCTGCTGCTGACGGACGTGCCCCTCGTCGTCGGCCTCCTCCATATCTATACCGATCTGGAACCCCACATCCTTGCGCTGATCGGCGCGCTGGTCGCACTGCCCTCGCTGCTGTTCGGTCTGTGGTTGCTGCTGCGCACGAACCTCGTCGAAGCGGTCACGGCCCACGATGGTGTGATCGAGGTGCAGGCGCGCCTCGGCCGCCGGACGATCCAGCACCGCACGATCCGGCCGGCAGACATCCAGCGCATCCGCGCCCACGCCGAAAAAACGGCTTCTGGCCGCGGGTTGCTGATCCAGACCGACCGCGGCCAGATCTGGACCCTGCGCGGCGCCGACGCCGACACCCTGCACCAGGTCGCCACCGAACTGTCGACGTACGTCGATGCGCAGGGCGGGGTCTCCAGTCACTGAGTTTTCTGCAATCGACACAAGCGGTGGCGCTCGCCGCGCTGCAGCTGCCAGAAAACACATTACACAAGGCTGACCCTGTGATTGTGCGACGGCCGCCTTGTTATAGCCTGCCTTTCATATGGCGCAGATTTTTCACGACATGAAAGCCTGGCTTCACTATGGCGACCCGCCCGAAATGCAACTTGCCTCCAGAGCGTGGCGGCGAAAACACACATCCCTACATGCCGGCCCCGGGCACAGGCTGGCAATGCCGGTCACAAAATGTGAAGATGGCGGGATGGTTACCGGGATCCTCGGCATTGATGCGGCGTGGACCGAAACGCAACCGAGCGGGGTCGTGCTGCTGGAATGGTCTCCGGGCGGCCGGCCCCGGTTCGTTGCGGGGGCGCCATCGTATGGGTCGTTCCTCGAGTTGCCCGAAGCCGGAATGGTCGAGCTCGCACACGCCGGATTTCCGGGTGAATCCCCCGATGCCGCGGCGCTGCTGCACGCCTGCCGCAGGTTCCGGCCCGATCCGGGGTTCGAGATTGGCGTCGTGGCCGTGGACATGCCGATCGGCCCCGTACCGATTGGCGGTCGGCGCGATTGCGACAACGGCATCAGCCGCAGGTTCGGCGCGATGGGCTGCGGCACGCACTCCCCGTCTGCGAAACGGCCAGGTCCCATTGGCGAGAAGCTTTTCCGAGAATTTGAGGAGCTGGGCTTCGCGTTTGCAAACACCGACACGCGCCCCGGTGATGTTCCCGTGATCATGGAGGTCTATCCGCACCCGGCCGTCCTCGGCCTGCTGAATCTACGCCACCGTTTCCCCTACAAGGTCAGCAAATCGCGTCGCTACTGGCGCGGCACAACAGTCCGTGAACGCATCGTCCGGCTGCTCGAACAGTTCGAGGTGTTGCTGACGGCACTGCGGCAGGAGATCGACGACATCCCGCTGTTTTTGCCGGCCGCTTCGGAGGTCCGGTTCCTCGCGGAACTCAAGAAGTACGAAGACCTGATCGACGCCCTGATCTGCGCCTGGGTCGGCGCCGCCTACCTGAATGAAAAAGCCGAACCGGTCGGCGGCCGCGACGGCGCCATCTGGATCCCCACCAGCGTCCCGGAGCGGTAACCCGGACGTTCCCCACGAGCGCGGAGGAGCGATGTGGCGGCGCGATACTATACAACACAAGGCCGAACCACCGACAATCGCTTTTATTCAATGACTTATAACAGAAGATTCAAAACGATCCGGAACAGGTTCAGGCGGGTTGACCGCCAAACTGCGGCGCTGTGGATTCTTAATAAGTTGAATCACGTCCACTTGCCGGATACGGCAACATCGGAACCATTGCCGTGGCACCTGCTTCTCATGCTCAAGTGGAACGTACTGTGCGGAGGCGCCGAGCGATTGCAGCACAAACAGCAGAAGCTCGAGCGCGAGCTCATACGCGCCTATAACGAGACACATGATCTCGCAGAAACGCTCCCGCTGCCATCAGAATACCCAGATTTACAGATGTTCTTGCGAACACTGGCGCACCAGCAATTCTGGCTGTTCGATCGATCACCCAATCGATACGCCATCGCGAGGCAACTGAAATTGTTCTGGGACCGCAGTGATGATGCGTACTATCGAGACACATTTCTGCGGCTTACAGGCGTCGAATTGAGATCATTTATCGAGCTATCTGCGGCCGTGCTAGCACAATTTATGAAGAAGCACGTAATGTGGACCACATCGGCGGACTTTCGCCCCCTTGCAGCGCACTATGGCGTTGGCACAATTGATAAATTCCTACAATTGTGGTCCATCGGACTCGACGAATCGCAGCGTTTGGAAGAAATGTGCACCTGCAAAGTTGGGCAACCGGAGGAGTACACCGAGCACAGCCCATTTCGCTTCTTCCCATTGTTGAGGGTTGGAGGACGCTTCTACCGAATATACTGCCC
>RFIY01000063.1 GCA_003695505.1 Candidatus Dadabacteria bacterium
CCTCTACACCTGGTGCAACCTCCAGAACAGCCGCGAGCCAGTCGTCCAGCGCAGCCGCAATATCGTCCCAGCTCACCCCTGCCATTGTTGCATCATCTGCGCGAACGACGCGAAAAGTCCGCGCGCATCGTGTGGTCCGGGACTCGCCTCGGGATGGTACTGAATCGCCAGAATGCCGCGCTCGCGATCGATGAACCCTTCCAGCGTCTGGTCGTTGAGGTTGATGTCGCTGACGTCAACGCCCTTCGGCAGTGTCTGCGCGTCGACAACATAGTTGTGGTTCTGGCTCGTTATCCAGACGCCTTCGGCATCCTCGTGGCGCACGGGATGGTTCGCGCCGTGGTGGCCAAACCGCAGCTTCGTAATCGATGCACCGAGCGCGGGGCCAAGTAGCTGAAAACCGAAACAGATACCAAAAATCGGCTTCTTGCCAACCAGCTCGGCAACCTTCTCACTCAGATCTGGCCGGCGGCGCGGATCTCCCGGACCATTCGACAGAAAAATGCCATCAGGATTGCGCGCGAGAATGTCGGCAGCCGGCGTGTCTGCCGGCAAAACCTCGATGACACATCCCTGATCGGCCAGCAGGCGCAGAATATTGAATTTGACGCCAAAATCGAGCGCGACGACCCGAAAGCGCCGCTCCGGCGGCTGCTGAAATCCGGAACCGAGCGCCCAGGTCCCTTCCGACCAGGTGTAAGGCTGATCCGTGCTGACCTTGCTGACAAGATCCTGCTCCTCAATCGGCGTCGCGGCTTCCAGCTCGCGCCGCATTTCGTCCAGGGTCAGCTCGTCGGACACGATGCCCATCATCGCGCCGTGCTCACGCAACTGCAACGTCAATGCGCGCGTATCGACCTGTTGTATCCCGACGACCCCCTGTTGTCGCAGGAATTCGTCGAGGGTCTTTTGCGCGCGCCAGTTTGATACGACTGGCGACAGATTGCGGATCACGAACGCGCTGAGCCAGGCGGCCCGACTTTCCATATCTTCGTCGTTGATACCGGTGTTGCCGATCTCGGGACAGGTCATCGTGACGCATTGACCGCAGTAACTTGGGTCGGAGAGGATTTCCTGATAACCGGTCATGCCGGTGTGAAAAACGAATTCTCCGATAGTGGTTCCGGATGCACCAAAGCCTTGGCCGCGCAACGTGGTTCCGTCCGCGAGCAGAATCATACTGGAGGTCATTTTGTCCGATCGTCCCTGATTGAACGGTTGATGCACGGCGCCGAGCAACGCCGCTTTCGATATTATACCCGGCGCTGCCGACGACGCCGCCCGAGGACGCCGCCGTCTGTCACTCAGTACGCGCCCTTGCCCGAAAGAACCGCCGTCACCGTACGGAGAACGATGACAAGGTCGAGCAAAAGAGAACGATTCTTGATGTAGTAGAAATCATACTCGAGGTTTTCATGCAGTGGCAGATCCTTGCGGCCAAGGATCTGCCAGAGTCCGGTGATGCCTGGCAGCACATCGAGGCGCTTGCGCTGCCATGCGTTGTACTGCTCGACGATAAACGGCATCTCGGGCCGCGGCCCGACGATGCTCATTTCGCCGCGCAACACATTGATGACCTGCGGCAGTTCATCGAGACTCGTCTTGCGCAGCAGGCGGCCGACCCGCGTAATACGGGGATCACTGTCTTCATGCGGTGCCACGGCATAGGCCGGACTGTCGGTGCGCATCGTTCGATATTTCCACATTCGAAAAATTCGCCCGTGGCGGCCGACACGATCCTGCACGAAAAATACGGGACCCGGGCTGTCCAGCTTGATGGCCAGCGCAATGAATGGGAAGGTCGCCACAAACATGGCACCCGCCACACATCCGGTCACCAGATCGAATACCCGCTTCGAAAAGGCATAGAAGCGGGAATCGTCCGGCCCTTTGAGTTCATAAATCGGCACATCTTCAATCAGGTCGATACTGGTTTCCCGGCTGAGGACACCAAACAGATCCGCGATCACGCGAACGCGAACCGGCAGGTCATCGAGCTCCATGACGAGATCCATCAGCTCAGCCGGGCTGGCATCCGGAAGCGCGATAATCACCTCATCGATGCGCTCGTCGAGCACCTTTTCACGCAACTGTTCGACCGTACCCAGAACGGGGGTACGCCCGACCGAGGCGCCGACGCGCGCCGCATCTCGATCGAGGAATCCAATCACCCGATAACCGATCTCGGGATGATCCTGCACTTTCTGCAGCGCGCGCACGCCAGTTGCATCGGCGCCGACAATCAGAACGCGGGTTCCCAGCACCCCGAGCTTGACCAGACGACGCTCGATCAGGTCTGGAAACCGTCGCGTGATCGATAGCAGCACAAGACTGAACACGCCAAACAACATCACGACTGCGCGCGAAAAATCGAACTCCTTGAACAGGAAACCGATGCTCATGACGATCAGCAGACTGCCGAAGGCCGACCGGACGGCCCGCATTGTATATTCCAGTGGAGACCGCGTGTTGCCCGGAGCGTACGCACCTGTCGCCCCGCTGGTCAACAACGATCCCAGCACGATCAACGGCAGGCTTTGCAGATAGACGGACGGGGGGTTCAGCTCTTTGCCGAACAGTGCGGTCAGTGTTTCGCGACACCACCAGGCGAGCAGCCAGGCGAGCGCAAACGACACGGCATCCGTTCCTACCCGCAGAAAGAATACCCCTCTGCGGGGACGCTGCCGTCGCCGGCGCCAGGCCTGCTCCGGCTGCTGCAAACCGTCGCCTGCGGTGTGTTGTTCAGAACCGCTCAAACGCGTATATCTCCGTCGTTTTCACCCGCATTCGGGCAGCCAGTGGCATATGGTACCATAGCTCCATGCCGCACAATACCGCCGACGACTTACCGCTCGAAATCGCCGGGCTGCGTATTCAGCGACCATCCCGCGACGCTTCATTCGCCGAAGTAATCGAGCGGTCAAAACGGGAGCCGGTCCGCGTTGGGTGGATCTATGCGAATTGTGTCAACATCGCCGCGCGTGACGATCGATATCGCGACGATGTGAACGGTTTTGAGTTCCTGTTCAATGACGGCGCCGGAATCGAGCTGGCAGGTAAAGTTCTTGGGCGCCCCGTTCGTGACAACCTTTGTGGTACGGACTGGATTCCAGACCTGCTATCCCACCTGAATGAGGCGGGTCCGTGGCGAAGGGTGTTCCTGCTCGGCAGCAGCGACACCGCGGTGGTACGCGCTCGCGAAACAGTTGGGCGCCGCTGGCCGAACCTGATCGTCTGCGGCGCGCATAGCGGATATTTCGATGACGCCGCACCAATTCTCGCCGAAATTGCAGGCGCAAGGCCCGAGATTCTGCTCATCGGCATGGGCGTTCCAAAGCAGGAACGCTTCATTTCCGATCACTGGTTCGAACTCATGGATGCCGGCATACGTATTGCCTTGGCTGGGGGGGCGATCATCGATCACCTCGGAGGCATGGTGACACGCGCGCCCCGGCTCTGGCGGCGTCTTCGTCTGGAATGGCTCTGGCGCCTGCTGACCGAGCCGCGCCGCCTCTGGCGCCGCTACCTGCTCGGCAATGCAGCATTCCTCTTTCGGCTGGGTCAGCAATGGCGCAAGAGCGGCTGATCCGGACACCTGCGCTCGACGAAGCCCTCGCCTACGGCGAGGCCTTCGTGCATGGGACACGGCGCAAGCGCATCTGGGTGCAGGGTGCAGCCGGATCCGGAAAGACGTTTCTGTGCAACTGGCTGC
>RFIY01000064.1 GCA_003695505.1 Candidatus Dadabacteria bacterium
AACGGCTGGATCGCCGCGTTGCCGACGATGGACTCGAGATCCTCGGTATGCGCTTTACCGGCGATCGCCTTTGCCCGCCCGAGCGTTTCGACGAACTGGAGCGGCGCTACGGCGACAGATTTTTGCGGATCGACATCGATTCCAGCCCGGGCAATCCCTGGGGCTATCCGCTCTGGGCACACTCCGTGCTGACCGTTCATTATGATGATGCACCAGATACGCCGACGCGCCGGGCCTGGGAAACGATGTTGACGTTTCTCCGGCGGCGTCTGAACGACAACGACGAACCGAAAGGAACAACGGCGTGACAATGACTGAACTGACCCGATCTCTGTACGAGCTGGTCGTCGACACCAGTACGCGGATCCCGAGTGATGCGATCGGCGCGCTCAATGCCGGTTTCGAGCGCGAAGAACCCGGAACGCAGTCGGGTATCGCCGCCGCAACGATCCGGCAGAACATCGCGATGGCGCGTGAAGCCGTGCTGCCGATCTGCCAGGACACCGGCATGCCGACGTTTCATATCAACGCGCCCGTTGGCTACGACGTGCTCGCGCTCGAAGACGCGATTCGCGAGGCCATCGTGCAGGCGACCGCCGACGGCAAGCTGCGCCCGAATTCGGTCGATTCGATCACCGGAAAGAACAGCGGCAACAACCTTGGACCGGGCACGCCAGTCATCCATGTGCACCCCTGGCGGGAGTCGTTTGTTGAGGTGCGCCTGCTCCTCAAAGGCGGCGGCTGCGAGAACAAGAACGCGCAATACGCGCTGCCCAGCACGCTGGAAGGCCTGGGACGCGCGGATCGTGATCTCGAAGGCGTCAAGAAGGCCATCATGCACGCGTTGTGGCAGGCGCAGGGGCAGGGCTGTTCATCCGGTATCATCGGCGTCTGCATCGGCGGGGATCGGGCGTCGGGCTATGACTTTGCCAAGCAGCAGCTGTTTCGCCGGCTCGACGATACCAACCCCGATCCGGAGCTCGCCGAACTCGAAGCGTGGGTGCTCGAGGAGGCGAATCAGATGCACGTCGGCATGATGGGCTTTGGCGGCAATGCCACGCTGATGGCCTGCAAGATCGGTAAACTGAACCGGCTGCCGGCGAGCTTTTTCGTCTCGGTTGCATACAACTGCTGGGCGTTTCGGCGGCAGGGTATTCGGCTCGACCCCGCGACCGGACAGATCACCGACTGGCTCTACCGGGATTCCGACGAACCCGAGCTGATTGAAATCGCGACCGCGAAGGCCGGCGGCGCGCGCGTCGTCGAACTGACGCCGCCCGTCAGCGAGGCGCAGATCCGCGACCTGAAGGTCGGCGATGTCGTCGTCATCAACGGACTGATGCATACCGGACGGGATGCGCTGCACCACTATCTGCTGCACAACCCCTGTCCGATCGACATGCGCGACCAGGTGCTCTATCACTGCGGGCCGGTGATGGTCCAGGAGAACGGTGGCTGGACGGTCAAGGCCGCCGGTCCGACGACGAGCATCCGCGAAGAGCCCTATGAGGCCGACCTGATGAAGAAGCTCGGCTTTCGCGTCGTGATCGGCAAAGGTGGCATGGGTGACCGGACGCTGCAGGGCCTCGTCGAACACGGCGGTGTCTATCTGAACGCGATCGGCGGCGCCGCCCAGTACTACGCGCGCTGCGTCGAGGCCGTCGAGGGCGTCGATTTGCTCGAAGAACTCGGCGTGCCCGAGGCGATGTGGCATTTACGCGTCAAGGGCTTTGCGGCGATCGTGACGATGGACAGCCATGGAAACAGCCTGCATAAGGAAGTCCGCGACCGGACGTTTATCGAGTTGCAGGAGATCGGGAGCCAGATCGCGTCCTGAATGACGCCACGAGTGGCGCGATTCAGGAGCGCAGGATCGACGGGACGGCGCGGCGAATCGCGGCCGCGAGGTCGCTGGCGTCGAAAGGCTTTTGCAGGAACACGGTTCGCATCGCCAGATCGCTGTCGAGTACCTCATTGGTGTATCCGGAAATCAGGATGACGGGCAGTTCTGCGCGGTCCGCGAGCAGGTCGCGTGCGAGAATCGTCCCGCGTTCGTTCGGCATGATGATGTCGGTGATCAACAGGTCGATGTCATCCTTGTGCTCACTCCAGATTTCGCGGGCCGCTGCCGCGCTGTCGGCCTTGAGCACCTTGTGGTGCAGTTCCCGCAGCGATTCCGCAAGAATCTGGCGCACATCGGGATGATCCTCGACAAGCAGGATGGTCAGCTCCGCTGAAGGCGGCGCCTGGCCTGCGGGGCGCTCTGCCTGGCCCTGATCCGTAGCATGGCCATCCGCGAGCGGCAGCCAGATCGAAAAGGTCGTGCCTTCACCTGCGCGGCTCTGAACCTCGATCGTGCCGCCCGCCTGGCGCACGGTTGTGTAGACGAGCGCCAGACCCAGTCCGCTGCCTTTGCCGGCCGGCTTCGTCGTGAAGAACGGTTCGAAAATCCGCTCGCGGATGTCTTCGGGGATGCCCGTACCGGTATCGGCGATGTCGATGCGGGCGCCGTCGAGGCCGTCGCGCACTTCCTGGCGGGCCCGTATCGTCAACATCCCGCCGTCGGGCATCGCGTCACGGGCGTTGATGATCAGGTTCAGCAGGGCCTGCAGGAGGCGCTCGCGGTCGCCGTGCAACGCCAGTGGACTGTCGGGTGGCTCAAGCGCGATCGTGATCTCTTCTCCGATGATCCGTTGCAGCGTGCCGTGCAGGCGTTCGAGCAGTTGGCCGATTTCGAAATCGACTTGTTGGCCCGTGTCGTGCCGGCCGATCGCCAGCAGTTGGGCGGTGAGCGCCTCTGCGCGTTGCGCCGCGGATCGAATTTCGAGCAGTTCCTGCCGAAATGGCGCATCGTCCGGCAGGCGTGTCAGCAACAGCTCGGTGTACCCGATGATGATGACGAGGGTGTTGTTGAAGTCGTGCGCGATGCCGCCGGCCAGTCG
>RFIY01000065.1 GCA_003695505.1 Candidatus Dadabacteria bacterium
GCCCAAAGGCAGGCAGATCCATGCGAATCACCCGATGATGTTGTTTCAGTTGCGCGGTCCAGCCGTCCCATGTGTGCAGAGACGATGTCGTGCCATGAACCAGAACGACAGGATCACCCTGTCCTTCGTCTCGGTAGTGGACGCGCCAGTGGCCGATTTCGGCAAATCGGGATGGTGCGGCGGCGTATTGTTGTTCCAGCTTTGCCGGGTCAAGATCGGGTCGGACCGAGGCAGCCAGCGCAATGACGACGATCGCGAATGTCAGCCAGGCTGTTTTTCGGAACACGGTTTTCCCCAATCGAGCTCGTTCAACCGCATGTTTTATGTTAACAGTCCAAAACCGATTGCGGGATTGCGCGCAACCTGAAGCGGACGGGACCGCGGGATCGGCGTCGCGCGGCCTGAATTTCGCGCCCCATCACCCCGGATTCCGCTACGGAGCTGCTCGGCTGACGAGGTGTCTCTGACGCCGCAGCGCGCCGCAAATTTCTGCGGGCAAGATCTTCGGAACATCGAGGACCCGAGCTGCAAAGGCGCGTTCGCCCGTTTCGGCGGGCGCCCAATTCAGGCCGCGCGGCGCCGATCCCGCGGTCCGTTTGCCGCACCATAGGGCAACGCGCGCGCTTTCCCGCGCCCAGGGCGCAGGGTCTGCGCGCTTGCCGGTTCGACCGCGTCCATCCCGCCGATCGGGGGCTCAGTATGTGCGCGGAAACTTCTCGAATTCGGGACGACGCTTTTCGAGAAAGGCCTGGCGGCCTTCGGCCGCTTCGTCGGTGCCGTACGCGAGTCGTGTCGCTTCGCCGGCGAACAATTGTTGCCCGACCAGGCCGTCGTCGACCATGTTGAACGCGTACTTGAGCATCTTGATCGCCGTCGGGGATTTCTCGTTGATGATCTTCGCCCACTCCAGCGCGCGTTCCTCGAGCTCCGAGTGCGGTACGACCAGATTGACCATTCCCATCTCGAATGCCTCCTCGGCTGTGTATGGCAGCCCCAGGAAAAAGATCTCTCGCGCACGTTTCTGGCCGATCTGTCGTGCCAGATAAGCTGAACCATAGGCGGCGTCGAAGCTGGCAACATCGGCATCTTTCTGCTGGAATACCGCGTGCTGGCGCGACGCGATCGTCAGATCACAGACGACATGCAGCGAATGGCCGCCGCCAACCGCGTAGCCGGGTGCGACGCAGATCACGACCTTCGGCATGAAACGGATCAGGCGCTGGACTTCAAGGATGTGCAGCCGTCCCAGATCGGCGCCGGTCGGATCGTCGGTGCCCGTGTATTTGTAGCCATCCTTGCCGCGCACGCGCTGATCCCCACCGGAGCAGAACGCCCAGACGCCGTCTTTCGGCGAAGGCCCGTTGCCGGTCAACAGCACGGTGCCGACATCGGCCATGCGTCGGGTCTGTTCGAGCGCGGTATAGAGTTCATCAACCGTCTTCGGACGAAACGCGTTGCGCACCTCGGGGCGGTTGAACGCGATGCGTACGGTCCCCTGGTCCTTTGCGCGGTGAAAGGTGATGTCGTCGAAGTCGAACCCCTCGACCGGTTGCCAACGGTCAGGATCGAACAGTTCAGAAACCATGGTGGCGTTCCTTTCGGACGGAATCGTTGGCCTGATGGGTTGCTCGTTGCAGTGTACGAGGATGCCGGGCCAGCGGCCAGCCCGCGCGCGGAATCACACGCACAGAGTGAGTCGTCTCAGCAGTACTGCCACCAGCGCCCGTCGAGATTGAGCGGCGCGATCAGTGTACTCAGCCCGGTCCGTTCCGGCCTGGTGCAGATGGCCTGCAGTTCCTTTTCGTTCAAGGGGTGCCCAGGATATTCGGCGTGAAAGACTGCTTTCCCGGCGGCCACGAATGGTGCGTACGCACTGCATTCGTCGAAGGCCAGACATTGCTCGTTGATCGCAAAGTCGAAGGCAGCTTCCAGCGCTCCGATCTGGTCGAGATCATTTTTGAGTCCAACGAGCAGGCCACGGGCGTGGGCCTGCTGAGCCAGCCAGCGATTGAACGCGAGCTGGTCGTCGGCCGACAGCGGGAAGCCGGTCCTGTTGGTCCAGCCATCGACGTTATCCGGTTCCACGGCGTCGCAGCCTTTGCTGACGGCCAGATCGAGACGCTGCTCAAGGATGGGCCGCAACGCATTGTCGCGGATATCGAGCCATCGCTCCCCTTCCCAGCCGTCGAGGGGCTCGCCGAGCGCGTCGGCCGGAAAGGCGTCCGCGTCGGGACGCCAGTTCTCGTAAGAACCGGCGGAAAAATAGCAGATGACGGCGATGCCGCGGTCCCGCAGCGCGGCAATCGTTGTTGCAGGCGTATCGAACAGGTCGATGTCATAGACCTGCGCCTGTACGTCGCTATGCAGGTCGCCATTGAGTTGCCAGTACCAGCTTGCACCGGTCGCAAACGGGGCATCCGCGCCGGAGGGCGGGGACAGCGGCCGCGGCAGGTCCGGCGCCTGGGCGCAGGCGGCAAGCCAGAGCAGTGGCAGAAGCAGGCGTTTCACGGGATCATGGTGCCAGAGCTGACCACAGGAGGATGGATGCGATGAGCAGGCAGATTCAGCGCGACCGGCAACGAGGCCGCCTGTGGTGGTCCGTCGCGGTGTCGGTCGAGATCGCGGCGCCGCAGCAGATGGTCTGGGACGTGTTGGCCGACTTCGAGCGTTACGACGAGTGGAATCCGTTCACGCCGCGCGTGGACGTGGAGCCACGCGTCGGCGGACGCGCCCGGCTGACCGTCGTGATGGGCGAGCGGACGATTACCAGTCCGGAACGCGTCCGCGTCTGGGACCCGCCGCATCAGCTCGCCTGGGGGTTGCGCCTCGGCGGCCCCTGGTTGCTGGAGGCGACGCGCTATCAGCAGCTCGACGCGCTCGGTCCGCAACGAACCTGCTACCGCACCTGGGAACGCTTTCGTGGGCCGCTTGCCCCACTCGTCGAGCGGTTGCACGGCGACACGGTCAGTCATGGATTCGCATCGGTCGCGGTCGCGCTGCGTGAGCGGGTCGAAATGTCTTGATTCGGATCAAGGCTCCACGAGACACATGCCGTGTACACTGGACATAGAATCAACAACGAAAGGACGAACCGTGGCCCTGCAACTCAAGACCGTCGCCGACCTGATGACGCCCGATCCAGTCACGATCGATCCGGCCGCGACGTTACGCGACGTGCTGATGCTGATGCACCGGTACGATGTTCGGCATTTGCCGGTGACTCTGGGCAAGAAACTGGTCGGGATTCTGTCGGATCGTGACCTCCGGCTCTATCTGACCGAACGCGATGGCACCATCAACGAACAGGCCGCAGACGAGGACAAGCTCGACAAGCTGATCGCCGAAGATCTGATGACGAAAGCGCCGATCGCAGTACGCCTCGACACGCCGATTCTGGAGGCGATCGACCTGTTGCTCGAAGAAAAAATCGGCGCGATTCCGGTCGTCGCCAATTCCGACGAGACCGAGCTGGTCGGTATTCTCTCCTACATGGACCTGCTGGCCTATATGCGCGAGCTGGTTGGCGACCTGGCGGCGGGCTGAGCTGGCTGCTTCCCGTCCATTGACCGCGCGTCGGTCTGGTCAACATTCGCTGCCGGTGCCGGAGAACCGCAAGACGCGTCCGCTTGTTGTCGTGCTGGCGACCCTTGTTTTCTGGAGTGTGGCTGCGGGGTCGGCCGTTGCGGACGCTGCACCGCGTTATCGCCTGTTGCTCCAGATCACCGTCGATCAATTACGCGGTGACGTCGCCGACACTTTCCGCAACGTGCCCGAGCGCGGCGGCTTTGCGTGGCTGAAGCGGCACGGTATCCACTACGCCAGCGCGCACTACACGCACCTCAACAACGCCACTGCCGTCGGCCACGCCTCGCTCGCGACCGGTGCATGGCCCTCGACCCACGGGATCGTCGGCAACGAGTGGTATGACCGGGGCCTCGGCCATACGGTCTACAACAGCGAAGATCCATCGGCGCCGGTCTTCGGTGATCCGGACAAGGGCCGCTCGCCGCGGATGTTGCGGGTGCCGACGCTGACCGATGCGATCGCGGCTGCGGGTCATCAGCGCGGTCACTACTACAGCATTTCACTGAAGGACAGGGGCGCGATTTTCGTCGCCGGGCGCTCCGGCAAGGCGCTGTGGTACGAGACGGGCGGCCACCGATTTACGTCGAGTACCTTCTACTTCGCTGCGCTGCCGGGCTGGCTCAGCGACCTGCCGCTGCCGTTTCGCCTGACGCCGCTCGAACGCTATACCGCAAAGGCCGACATCTGGTTGCACCACGCCGTGCAGGCGTTGCTCGACCGTGTGCCGTTTGGCGCGTCGGGCGTGACCGACGTGCTGCATGTCTCGTACTCCGCGCTCGACTATGTGGGTCATCGTACCGGCGCATTGAGTCGCGACTATCTGGCAACGGTCGCGCAACTCGACAACCTGCTGCGTGATCTGCTGCGCCGCGTCGACCGCATCGTTGGTCTGGACCGAACACTGGTCGTGCTGTCGGCGGATCACGGTGCGCCGCCTGCGGTGGACGAGCTGAAAAAGCAGGGTAAGCCGGCCGGCGTCTGGCCGCAGCCGGTCGACACCTGGTTGCGTGACCAGCTCGATGAACGCTACGGCGCTGCATCCGCGGCGCGATTCGTGACCGCGGTAGTGATGCCATTCGTCTATCTGGATGACGGCGCGATCTCGCGTTCCGGCCGCAGCCGAACGTCCGTCGAAAACGAACTCGTGCGGCAGATCAGCGGTCTCGATGGTGTATTCCGAGTACGCGCGCCTGGCCGCCTCTGTGTTTCCGAGCCTGCCGATCCGATCGACCGCGCCGTCTGCCGTAACTTCGATGCGGAGCGTTCCGGGGATCTGACGATCGTGCTGGAACGGGGCTGGCAGGTGCTCTACGGCAGCAAGGCGCGCATCATGCGCGCGAACCACGGATCGGTCTGGCCCTACGACAGCCATGTGCCGCTGTTCGTGGCGACCGGACGCGGACAGGCTCAGCGTGTCGAGCGCCCCGTCGATGTTGTCGCGGTCGTACCGACCGTCGCCGAGCTGCTCGGTGTCAAACCACCCTCGGGCGCCGTACACGCGCAGTTGCCGGAGGTGCGAAACCTGCGCAGGATGCCGGTAGCTACTTCACCGTAAACGTGCGCGTTTCACTCGGGGTGCGCCCGCCGTTGCCGTCGAGCGCCTCGACTTTCCAGACGTAGGTGCTGCCCGGCTCCAGGTCGGTTGCGAGAAAACCGTAGGCGACTTCGTTCTTGCCCAGGCTGATCTCGAACAGGCCCTTTTCGTTGCAGGCCACGCCCGCACCCAGCGCGATGATCAATGTGACGGCAAGCAGGTTCCGGCGCAGTGGCACCAGTACCGCGCCCATGCCCAGTAACAACGACCACTCGAGTGCATCGCTCGTGGACTTCGACTGCTCCGTTTCACGCGGCAGTGTCACCTCAACCGGGACGCAGCCGGTGAAGTCGGTTGCCGTACAGTAGGTCAGCTCAAACGTGAGCGGGTCGCCATCGGGGTCGGGGTCGCTGGCCCAGATGAACTCGACGCTCGTTCCGGCGATCTCTGCCTCGTCGTCGGGGGCAATCAGACGGGGCGCGGGTGGAGGGTTGTTCCCGGGTGCGGCCCCGACGCCGTCGACGCGCCACAGCGTCAGCGTCGCGGTGGGATCGTTGGACGGAATGTCGAACTGATCCGAATACGTGCCGGTCGCGGCCGGGGCGAAACTCACCGTAACCGTGCAACGTTCCCCCGCCTGCAGCGTGTTGCTGCTGCAGGTGTCCGCGGACACCGAAAACGGCGCGGCCAGTCCATCATTGACGGCCACGGAGCCGATCGTCAGATTCTGGTCGCCGCTGTTCGATACGAGGACCGTCGATGTTGCTGCCGAGCCGATGGGCACCGTGCCAAATGTGGTCTGGTCCGTTGTATTGGAGCCTGCGTCGCTGCGGACGGAGATTTGCGGGCCGGATGGCGCCGGTGGTACAAGCGGGGGACAAGGCTGGACGACAGCAGCGCTCGTTTCGGTTGTGATGCTGCCGGGTGTGTAGGAGGATCCGGAAGAACTTCC
>RFIY01000391.1 GCA_003695505.1 Candidatus Dadabacteria bacterium
ATCGGGAAGCACGAGCGCGACCCACGGGACATCGTATTCCTCTTCTGCGATACGCACGTCCGAGATTTCGACGTAGTAGGTTCCCGCTTTTGGCATGACCAGGCCCAGGCCCTCGCCGCTGCGGGTCGAGATCGTGCGTCCCGCGACCGGAGCGCCCGTATCATCGAGCACCGTCGCCCGCGGCGTGGCGATCGCAGACGAGACGGGAACCAGGGCACCCTTCTCGACGGTGCCGGCGAAGACGACGACGGCGATCCGCGCGCCGGCCGTGGCGGTAAACGAAAAGTAGTCACTGTCGACACGGTAGCTCGTGCCGTTGGCCAGTGAACCGCTCAGCAAGAACGGCGCGGACCGCCCGACGGCATTGGCGTCGATGATGTTGTTGTTGAATTCGGTTTCCGCAACGAGCGGGGGCAACGCGGACGCGGCATCCTGCGGAGCGAGATCGAACACGTCCGGGACCCCGTCCCGATCACTGTCGGCACCAAACTGCGGCGCCACGGCCGTCACATCGGGCTGTTGGGGAGCGTCGGTCGGCAACTTCCGGTGCGCTTCCCGGGAAACGCAGTCATTACCGGAACTGCAGGCGCCAATCCACAGGGCCGCCAGAACGATGAACAACGACTGCCATGGGCTGCGACGGCTCATCGCGGCACCTCCCAGGTGACGCCCTCAAGAACGGCATCCAACATCACCCAGGCGGACAGAGAGCCGTCATTCGCGTCCTCGAAGTTCACGCGCCAGGCCGCTCGTACTGTACCCGTATGCCGTGTACAGGGAATTTTGCCTCCCGCACAGGTCGTCGTGACTGGCGCCGCCGTATCGTGCCATTCGCTGAACAGCACGCGACCATGCGGCGGACGCGACGGATTGTACGCATCCTCGTTCCAGACCGAATCGTTACCGCAGTCAAGTTCGAGCGTCGAGCCTCCACGCCAGATGGGCAGGTTCACCACAAGCGGCTTCCCTGGAACCGGGAGGTGCGGGGTACTTCCAAGAGATAGCTCTGTATAGACCCAGTCGGAACTGGATGGCGTCAAATCGATCACCAGCGAGAACTCCGGTGATGCAGACGTGCCGTATACCGCCAGATACGCATCACGCAGTGCGGACGGACTCACGGACAACGTCCTGTCACAAAACGCGTTGCGCCCCGATTTGCCTATGTACGAAAGCCGTCCCGTGACGGCAGGCTGAACACCGGCGGTTTGATTCGCGACGGGCCGGAACGTACTGAGACGATCCGCGCGACCGCGGATCCGCCCGGATGCCTCATCAATTGCCGCGTCTGGCAAATAGCTCCAGACATCGTCGTGCAGCCCGGCGATCGCGTATAACGAGACCGGATCGGTCACACCCGTCGCCGGCAACCAGAACCAGAGCGGTGTCGCCGGCTGCAAGCGTGTTTCCGCGTCTTTCGCGGACAAGAGCGTAATCTCGACACCGGGCCCGACCGCTACGGCATCCGTGGCGGGTGTCACGTCGGTCGGTGCCACCACTAGCACGGCCTCGTCATTTCCGTCGCTGATGGCCGGCGCCGGCCACGTCACTTCGAGACCATACAACGGACTTGTCGTCTCCGAAACGGTGAGCGTAAACGTTTCACCCGCACGGACAACCTCGGCAAGCGCGCCACCCTCTCGAACCTGATCGAGAACCGTCCCGGTCTGCCCGGCAGGTTCGTCGGCGCCGACGTGTTCGGCCGGCTCCGTTCCCAGGCACCCCGCAAGTCCGACGACGGGCACAATCCACAAAAACCACTTCCGCGCCATCTGCCGCATCCCTTTCTGCAATGATTGAATCAGCGCGCCAACATGCGGGCACGCTCATTCAATCGTAACGGAACGCGGCGACACATTACCTTGATTCAGATCAATTTTTCAGCAGGCCAACCCATGACGCGCGGTCTGTTGGGTCTTGCGCGTGACGGGCGCGACGTGTTTCAACGGCGTCGGATGCGCGTAAAGATTTTCATGACGAGATCGTCGTCGGTGCCACAGGTCAGGTCAGGTCCGCAACTACGCAGCACGGGGAAATCATCCGGCCCCTGGTAATCGCCCTCGTACGGCGCGCCAAAAAAATCGACCCCGACTTCACCTCCTGAACTGCTCTTGAATTCGCTGTTCAATAACGCGCGCACGTCGCGCGGCCAGTAGTAGTTGTTGGACTCCAGCCAGCTCGCCAGCCGCCCCTTCATCGACTCCATCTCGACGTACGTCTGCACGAGCGGCATGACGTTGGTAATCAGTTCGGCCTGCTTGCGCACCATCTCCTGATGCTGCCAGCCCAGACCGACCATGACGCCCAGCGATACGAGTTTGCCCAGTTTCATGCCGCAAGCCCCCTGCTTCGCGCCAGCGCTTCCAGTGCCTCGCGCATGGCCAGTGCCTCGGGTGCCGCGTCCAGCCACTCGGGATCCCAACGCCAGAGCAACACACGTTCCTGCGCGATCACATCGGCACTGCGCGGCGCCCCGGTCAGCCAGGCGGCTTCTCCGACCACGGTGTCAGGCGCAAGTCTTGCCAGTTCCTGCCCCCCTTTTTCGACGCGCGCCGTGCCATCGACGATCAATGCCATCCAGCGATCAGCATCACCATCCCGCATAATCGCGGTTCCGGGTTCGAACGTCTGGCCGTGGCCCGCGGCGAGCCAGCGCGCACGATCCGCCGGATCGAGGCCGAAAAACAGATCCGAACGCGCGATCGCCTGTCCGGCCTGCGTCACGGCGCGCAACTGTGCCGCCGCGGCTTCATCGCCGTGAGTCCGCCACTGTTCGAACGGCAGACGGGCAAGCACGACGTCCTCTCCGGCGATCACATCCGCCGTGCGCGGCTGATCTTCCAGCAATCCGATCTCACCGAACCCCGTGCCGGCCGTCAGCGTCGCCACATGCAGGGGATCACCATCGGACGACCGAATGATCACATCGCAACTGCCGCGTGCAATCCAGTAATAGTCACGATCCCGCCCACCCCACGAGACGATCGCGCTTCCGGCCGGGCAGCGCAGCCACTCCCATTCGACGTCTGCCAATATCGGCACATGGCGCAATAACGGTCCCTGCCGAAGCGCCTCCAGGTCCGCCGGTTCAGGCTGACATAGCTCGAGCGCCGTGGCCGCCAGCCGCCACGAGGCACGCAACAAACGGGCGAAATACCATACGACCCAGACCACATACAGCACACCGCCGACAGCGAGCAGCAATCGCCACAGAAAAGCCGCGAAGCTTTCGCCGGTCAGTTCCGGCCGACCAAGCAGCGACAGCCCGCCCGCCACAAGACCCAGCCAGAGCGGTGGAATCAACGCCAGCAGCGCCAGGCGCCATCCGCCTGTCACGGGCACGCGCGAAGCAGGGAGAAGAAATCGCGTAACGATCGTCCAGCGCAACTGGCGCGCCGCGTCGTCGATGCCGGCCCATGTGCCCGCCAGCGCCATCAACGGTGACGGGCCGAGCGGCCACGCCGCGCGAACGAGCAACAACCACGCACCGAAGGCCATCGCCAGGCCAAGTGCCGGATGGCCGGGCAACACGATTGCGGCAACCAGCGCCCATAGCGCAGCCGCCGCCAACGCCGCCAGTGGGGCACCGGCTCCCGTGTCCAGCCGCCAGACGACCGGCTCGACCACCGGCCAGCCGAAACGAACGCCCCAGACCGGAGCGGGGCCGGTGGTATCGATTGTCCTCAACGCCGCAACGGTCATCCACGTTCCCCAGGCACAGACCAGCAATGCGACACCCAGCGCCGCAAGCAGATCCAGCGGCTCCTCGAGCGTTGCGCCGGCGATCCAGCCGAGCCAGGACATCGCCGCAAAGATCAGCGGCGCACTCCAGACAAGCAGGGCGATCACGGGGCTCCGCAGGATGGAACCGTCCCCACCACGCTGCAACACCCGCGGCACGATGGTCGGATCATTGAGGCTGCCAGGCCCGGAGCGCTGCAGTCGTACACCAACGCTCGGCGGAACCAGGCCGTCGACAAGGCGGTCCGTCGGAACGAGGATCCATTGCCGGGCCCCGGGTGCAGACACGGCGGCACGACGTCCCGACCGGATGATCACTGGCTCATTCATCGCTGTTTCTCGTTTCCATGCGGTTCTCTGCTTCAATCCGGCCGAGCCTGCTTCCAGCCGGCGCTGCGGGCAATCGCTTCGATGGCCGGCTGGTTGATGCCCCGCAGCAGTTCAATCAGCCACTCTCGGTCCCGGTCGATCACCTCGTTGACGATGCCAGCAATCTGGGCCGCATCGAGGCCCGTGAGCAGCTCGACCGTGAACTCCGGCTTCCGACCGGCAGCCTCATTGACGGCCTGCGCAATCGCGTTCACATCCAGTGCAGCAACCAGATCGGCAACAAAGTCGGGGTGCCTGGAGACGCTGCGGTTGGCGGCCTCGGCGATCTGGACCGGATCGAGCCCGGCGATCAGCGCCGGGACGAACTCCGGGTTGGCGCGCAATGCATCATTGACCGAATGCGCGGTCAGCTCGGTGTCGAGTTCACGGATGATCGTCGGGATCATTTGCGGATGTTCGCGAATCAGATCTGTCACCGTTTCGACGATCACGCGCACATCGGCTTCGCGGACGAGCTTGCGCAGGAACCCGGTAAACCAGCGTGTCCATCGGCTCACGGTGCAGGATCCGTTCTCGTGGGGTTGTGATGGCTGCGACATTATCATACCGATGAACCGCTGTTTGTCCAGCGCCGCCGGGACGCCCCGCCCGATGTAACGGCCGTTGCAAATTCAGGAAAAAGCGACTAGACTCTTCGTGAGTAGGCACTCACTTGAGTCGCTGCCCACAAGGGAGGGCCGATGAGTCGAAGCAACGACATCGACACGCTACTGAGTCCGCTGTTCCGCGTGCTTGCCATTGCCTTCGCCGTCACCGGCACGTTGTTCTTTCTGTTTCCCGACGGCACGATCGACACCCTGAATCGAGCGGGGTCGTGGCTCGGACTGCCCCCGGCGCCACATCTGACGCACCGCTTCTGGCTCGGGCTCGGCACGGCGTACATGGCCGTCGTGACCGTACTCGCCTGGCGCATCAGCCCGGCTCCAAGCGAGCGCCGGCTGCTGATGGAACCGCTGATGGTCGGCAAGGCGACGAGCAGCCTGACCTGTCTGCTGTTTGCGATCTTTGACCAGCCGTTTTTCATTTACATCGCGAACTTCGTGGTTGACGGCGCACTCGTCGGCATCGTCTGGTGGGCATGGCGGCAAACCGCGCCGAATGGTGGGGGCCGTGGCGGTGGACATCTCGACGAACGTTCGAATCAACTGCTGCAGCGCATCGCCGAGGCCTTTCTGCCGCCCCTCGACGGACGAGCCGGAGATGCCGAAGGCATTGGGCTCGGCGGGCGCGTCGCGGCGCATCTCGAATCTCAGGGGGCGGGCGCGCGGATCGGCGGTGCGGTCGCGCTGCGCTGGCTGAACGTCGCGCCATTCGTGCTGGGTACCCCTCGCACGCTTTCACGTCTGCCCGTGGACGAGCGCGCCATGGTGCTGGACAGGATGGAGCGCAGCCGCTGGCTGATCCTGCGCACCCCGGTCGTCGCATTGAAGCTGCTGCTCGGCCTGCACGCCTACAGGCAGCCGGACCTTCGCGCCGACATCGGCGTCGACGACGACTGGCTGAATGCCCGGCTGGAGCAGGCTCGCGCACGGCGCGCCGCCGGTGAGAAAGGCCCCTTCCCCGAGCCACAGTCGCCCGATGGCGTGTCTTGACGGCGCAAAGCTGACCCGGAACCATCGCGTCCGCTGCGATGTGGTCATCGTCGGCACCGGCGCGGGTGGTGCCGTATTCGCCGCCGAGGCGGCAAAGGCCGGCCTCGATGTCGTGATGCTCGAGGAAGGTGGCTACTACACAGGCAAAGATCTGTCGGGTGATGCAAAGTTCTCATTCGACCACCTCTACCGCGATGGCGGCCTGACGGCAACGCTTGGGCGGCCGCCCATTCCTGTTCCGGTCGGCTGCTGCGTCGGCGGCACGACCATGGTCAACAGCGGAACCTGCTACCGGACGCCTGACTTCGTCCTGCAACGCTGGGAACGAGAATTCGGCCTCGAGGGCGCAACCGAACTTGACAACGACTATGCCGCGATCGAACAGGATCTGTCGATCAAGCCCGTTCCAGACGCGCTCTATGGCCCGCAGCACCAGCGCGTCGAAGACGCGATCAAGGAACTGGGCTGGGCCGGTTCGCGGATCCCGCGCAACGAGGATGGTTGTATCTCAACCGGTACCTGCGCAATGGGCTGCCCTTCCGACGGCAAGACCTCGATGGCCGTATCGAAGGTGCCCGAGGCGCTGGCCGCGGGTGCGACCCTGTGGACGCGCGCGCCGGTACGACGCATCCTGCGCCACCGCAACCAGGTTGTTGGCGTCGCCGCTCGTGCAGGTACACCCGAGCAGCCCACCGACCTGCTCGTGACCGCCGAGACCACCGTCATCGCCTGCGGCGCGCTGCATACCCCTGCCCTGCTGCTCGCATCGGGCATTGGCGGACCGTGGATCGGGCGCAATCTACATCTTCACCCGGCCACCCGGGTCGTGGCCCGCTTTCCCGACGAGATCCGTGGCTGGCAGGAAGTCCCCCAGGCATACAACATCGACGAGTTCATCGACGACGGCGTGTTCATTCAGGGGCAGTTCGTCCCACCGGACGTTCAGGCGCCGGTCATTCCCGGATGGGGCGTTGAACACCGTCAGCGCATGGCGGCCTTTCCGCGACTCGCCAGCTTTGGCGCGTTGATCAGCGACCGCAGCGCCGGACGAGTCCGGCCGGCCGGCCGTTCGACTCGACCTGTTGCGACGTACCGCCTGCAGCCCGCCGATCGGGACCGGCTGATCTTCGGCATCGCCCGCACGATCGAAGCCTTCCTCGCGGCCGGCGCCGAAGAAGTCTATTCCGGTGTCGCCGCGATGCCGGTCGTCCGGTCGCGCACGGAACTGGCACGTTTCGAACGATTGCAGCCCCCGGCGACGCAGATCGAGATCATGGCATTTCACCCGATGGGCACCGTGCGCGCCGGTGGACCAGAAATCGCCGCCAGTGATCCATGGGGACGCCTGTATGACGTCGAGGGAATCGTGGTCAGCGATGGCAGCCTGCTGCCGACATCGAATCGGATCAACCCTCAATTGACCATCATGGCGCTGGCGCGCCGCGCTGCCCGAAAACTGGTCGCGCCATGACGCCGGTTGTTCCCATCCGGCCTCAGCGCCGCAGCCCCACACCCACCCAACCCAACGCCACGAGGCTATGCTGATGCACCACCGCGCGCTATTGCTATCCGCCGCACTGACGTTATTCGTTGCAACGCCCGCCGCCGCACAACCGCCTGAAGCGCTGACCGCGTGGGCGCCGATCGTCCTGTTGGCGGGCGACGGCGACCCTGCCCGGGCCATCGCCGAAATCGAACAGATGATGGCGGCCGTCGATGCCGCCGTCCAGGGTCTGGACGCCGACGAACGCACGCTGGCTTTTGCCGCAGAGGTCCGCAAAAACTTGCGCGCCTTCGATCTGAAGGATTTCTATCGCGCCCTTCCAGACGAGGAAGCCGGCAGCGAATGGCGGCGCCTGACGATTGCCGGTCGCATCAGCGATGGACGGTATCGGGTTTCGCAATTTCCCAATTACAGCAGCTGGGCCACGGCTGTCTCGACGCTCGGCCGGTACCGCACCGAAAGCGTCGCGCTGATTCGTGCCACGCCCCGCGAACTCGAACGCGAGCAACATTACCTGATTGAAGGCCGCGTGGCCGTCGCGCTGGGCAATCTGCAGTGGCGCAATGTCATCGAAGCGATCGCCGAGCTGCTGCTTTCCCCGACCCGTTACGCCGCGCAGGTATCGGCGCCACCCGTCGAGCAGATCGCCGCTCCGGTCGCCGCTGCGATTGATGCCTACGCCGAGGGTTTCCCGCATCTGCGCGATCAGTTACGCGATGTCGGCGACCTGGAGCAGGTCTCGCTCGAAGCAGGGCCAAATCTGCAGTGGTATTGCGCGACGGGTCGTGGTCGCGCCCGCATCGAAGCGATGGAAGCGCGTTACGAGGAACTGGCCGATTTTCTGGAAGGGCTCGACGAACTGGCCCGCATCCGCATGCAATGGCTCGATCCCAAGGGCCGAACGCTGTACGACACGACGATCGATACCCGCGAACCCACGGTGTCCTTCCGCTTCTGCTCGCGGGATGGCGTGCTGCTGCCATTTTCGGGCCGCACGGTATACGCGGATGAACCGGTTGATCCCTGGGGGCCCCAGCTTGCGGAGACCCGCGCGCTGGTCGACGCACATTTCAAGGTACTGGGACTGAAGATCGACGTACTGCGGCTGCCAATCGAGCTGCACTATCACCCCACGACCGCCCGGGTTTCGGCACGCCTCGTTGCCCGGGAGCTGCCCGATATCAAGGTGTCGGGCTACGCGCTCGGATTCATCTCGCCGAAACTGATCGACTTCTTCATTCCGGGGAACATCCAGTCGATCGCCTATGACTTCGCTCGGGCCATGCTGCAGGGCGATGATGGCCGTGGCGTCGTTACGAACGCCGCCTTCGGTCCGCAAGCGGCCGAACGCTTTGCCGTGTTCGAACTGGGCATGCGCACCGAGATCCTCAACAACTTCATGGTCAAGTTTGCGGCTCGCGCGGCGCTGAAGCGGTTTCTGCCCGACGACGACGCACGCGCGGACCTTGCACGCCTGCTCCGCGACAGCCGCGAAGCCTTCCGCCTCGACCTGGCCGAGTTCGCCAACATGGTCGCGTTGCCTCAACCACCACCCCAACCATGATCCGGTTTGCCTGCGGCGTCGCGCTGGCCCTGATCCTGGCCACGGGGTGCGACGCCCCCGGAGGGCAGGCCGCATTTCGACCCGAGCGCGACAGCGACGGGCGCTGGACCGCCGCCTCTGCGCAGCAGTGGTATGCCGCCCAGCCGTGGTTTGTCGGCGTCAACTACATTCCTGCCGATGCCGTCAATGAACTCGAAATGTGGCAGGCGGACACCTTCAACCCCGACCGTATTGACCTCGAACTGGGCTGGGCCGAAGCCATCGGTTTCAACGTGCTGCGCGTCTTTCTGCATGACCTGCTCTGGCAACAGGATCCGGAAGGATTCCTGACGCGGATCGACCAGTTCCTCGCGATCGCGAATGAACACGGTTTCCGCACATCACTGGTCCTGTTCGACAACGTCTGGAATCCCGATCCGCAGCTCGGACCGCAGCCGGATCCGATTCCCGGCATCCACAACTCGCGCTGGGTTCAGAGTCCCGCACAGGCCGAGACCTTGGCCTTTGCCAGCTCGGTCACGATTCAGGCGCGCCTGCGCGACTACGTCCAGGGTGTCGTCGCCCGGTTTGCAACCGATTCCCGTGTCCTGATGTGGGAAGCGGTCAACGAACCCGGCAACTCCGACATCGGTGCGGATGCAGTTCCGCTTCTGCGCGCGGCGTTCGACTGGATTCGCGAAGTCGGGCCACGACAACCGGCGACCGCGTCATTCTGGAGCGCGTTTCGTGACGACCCGGTCGCCGACGCGATCGCCGAGCTGGCGGACATCCATACGTTCCATAGCTATTATGGCCCGACGCTGACGATGCAGCTCGTTGGACAGATCGACAACCCCGAACAGCGCCCGGTCATTTGCACCGAATACATGGCGCGATCGATCGGCAGCACCTTCGAGGAGATGTTACCCCTCTTTCGCGAGGAGAATATCGGCGCAATCAGCTGGGGACTGGTCGCCGGCAGAACGCAGACGTACTATCCGTGGACATCGACCGAGGGCGCACCCGAACCGGAGCTCTGGTTCCACGACATCCTGCGTGAAGACGGCACACCGCGCTATCCGGGCGAGGTGTCCTTTCTGACCGATCTCCTGCACGCGCAGAAGCGCAGGTGACAGCTTTCAATTCTTCAATTCTGCACCCTCCTCTGGCGACGACGCTTCAACCCGCAAGACCGGTCTGGCAGCCGCACCTCGACAGAGGCCCCCCGTCAGAACTCACGGCACGGCCAATAACCCGTCAGAGGCTCCAAAGTGCGGTCCACGCTTCGCTATCCGAACGAGCTGAACCGCCCTGGCACGCCGCGCGCGCGGCAGAATTGAAGAATTGAAAGCTGTCACCTACTGGCTGGAGGTTGTCAGAACCTGTTCGAGTTCGGCATCGGGATTGAACTCGAGCCGCGTTCCGTCATCCAGATTCTGAATCGCGCCCTTCAGCGAGCCGTCTGCATCGCGCGCGACCCAGGCGACACGTCCGCCGCCGACATCGGCGCGCTCGATAATCGCGCCACTCGCTGATCCATCGAACAGTGTCACCTTCTCGTCCCCGTTCATCCGGATCGCCTGCAACAAGGATGCGCCAACGCGCGCGACGATCCAGTCCGCTGTCAGGCCGTAGGCGGTCGGATCTTCTCCGGCGGCAATACCGTCTGCAACATCGGTGAACGGCAACGGGCCGGCGACCCAGGTAATCGTGCCGTCCGGATGCATCGCGCAAACGTCGATCGTCAGAGTCGATGGTCCGGCATAGATCTTGCCGGACTCACCGCACAGATTGCGGGCCACGAACCAGGTTGACGTGCCGCGATCACTGAACAGCGGATAGGGCCGCTGCATGTTCAGAAACGCGTGCGCAACGTCGATGTCGGTAAAATTGGCGTTCCCGTAGCCGAATGAGATCGTCTGCCCGTCAGCCGTTCGGACCGAACGGATCGGCACCGTCGTAAAACTGTCATCGCCGTTGACGCGCACGAGCGACGGCTCACTGACAGCCTCTGGATGCCCGTCCACGGGGGTCCCAAAAAACAGCTCGTCACCAACAGCCCATTCGAGCGTCCAGGCCGATGTCCAGTCACCGTCCCGTGTATCGAGTGTAAATTGTTGCCCGCTCGTCCCACCGCCTTCGCTGCCGGTCACGAACGGGCCGTCCACGCCGTTGAACGTCAGATCCGTCCCGTCGATGTCGAGATGATCCACTTCCCAGAGTGCATCTCCACTGATCCGGATGATGTCGCCGTTGGCCATCAGCGCGTCACCCGCATCATTCTCGCCAACGTAGCGGCGGGCAAAGAGCTGGTCAAAACCGCTGACCCACGTCCCTTGCGCGCAACGCGACTGTTCGCGGTCGAGTCCGTCATGGCAAAGCACGACCGAATCGGGCGGACAGGGCTTGTCGAACTGCGGCTGCTCCTGGATGCACCAGGTATGGAACGCCGGCTCGCCATCATTGGGAAACCAGGCCAGAACCTCGACCGGACGGACAACCGACTGCACGATGGCCGTGGACGCGACCGGGAATTCAAGCGGTTCCGCATCGGCGAGCGCGGGATCTGTGATGCGGAAGACCGTCCGATCGAAGTCGCCGCACGTCGCATCCGGCAACCACACCGACGCGCCGGTATCGGCGGGATTCAGGCCAGAATTGCAGGCGAGAAACCCGACGAGCACCGTCGTTTGCATCAACAAACCATTGCGCAGTACATGCACGCTATCGGCAACGAAATCTCCGGCCAGCAATGGATCGCCATCGGCGCCAAAGGTCACGAGATTGGAAACGACCGTCGTTGCGGTGGGCCCGCCCTGCAGCGGAACGAGCAGTTTGCTGGAAGGAGCGCCCGTTGGCAGGATGCCGAGCACGTCGTTGCGAACATTCAGCGTCAGGCCATCGTGGTCGACGGCACCCTGCGCCGCGGCCTCAATCGCACCTTCTGTGTGCTCGGGCCGCCCCGGAGCATCCTCACCGAGAAAGCACCCCCCGGCAAGGGGCATGATTCCGAACAATACCGCAACAAATCCAGCGCGCATCTCAATCCTCCGTTCGGGCGCAACGCGTTCCCGAACCGGACGGGGCGCGGATTCAGTTTAATGGAGACGCACGAACGAGCGCCAGACACGATCGTCGGTTAGCGGATCCGCAGACTATTGCTAGCGACGGCTGCGCGGCTGGAAGATCGCGAAGCTGCCGGTCGCGCGGGCGACGAGCTGATCGTCGTTGAGGATGTCGGCTTCGAGCAGCGCGACGGACCGGCCGCGGTGGAGGACCTTCGCGCGAGCGCTCAGCCGCCCCTCGACGACGTAGCGCAGATAGCTGATCTTGATCTCGATCGTCGCACAGATTTCACCGTCCACGAGCGTCGGGTACAGCGCTGCGCCCATCGCGGTGTCGGCGAGACCGTAGAGCACCGCGCCATGCACGACTTCCTGCGGATTCATCAGCACGTCGGTGACGTCAATCGCGCAGACGGCTTCGCCCTCGGACTGCTCGACCAGCTCCATGCCGATCAGTTCGGCATAGGGATGCTTCATCGTTGTCGGATCAGGCATCGTTCAGCTCCTGAGCAGGTTCGCACCGCGCGGCATTACAAATATGCTGGATCGCTGTAGACGCCATAGACCTGACGGAAGACGTCGCAAATCTCGCCGACGGTCGCGTAGGCCTCGACGGCTTCGAGCACCGCGTCGAACGCGTTTTCGTTCTGGTCGCAGGCGTTGCGCACCTTTTCGAGCGCTGCCGCAACCCGCTCGGGGTCGCGCTGCTCGCGCACCTGACGCAGGCGCTCGACCTGACGACGCTCGACTTCGGGGTCGATCTTCAGGATCGGGATCGGCGTGTCTTCATCGACCTGATACTTGTTGACGCCGACGATCGTACGTTCTCCGGCCTCGACCTGTTGCTGGAAGCGGAACGCGCTCTCGGCAATGCACTTTTGCGGGAAACCGGCTTCGACGGCCGCGATCATGCCGCCCATCGCGTCAATCCGTTCGATGATCTCCATCGCTGCGACCTCGACCTGGTCGGTCAGCGTCTCGACATAGTAGCTGCCGCCCAGCGGATCGACGACGGCATCGACACCCGATTCTTCGGCGATGATCTGTTGCGTGCGCAGTGCGACCGTCACGGCCTCCTCGGTGGGCAGGGCGTAGGTTTCGTCGAGGCTGTTCGTGTGCAGGCTCTGCGTTCCACCCAGCACCGCTGCGAGCGCCTGCAACGTCACGCGCACGACGTTGTTGAGTGGCTGCTGCGCGGTCAACGTCACGCCCGCGGTTTGCGCGTGCGTGCGCAACATCAGGCTTTTCGGTTTTTTTGCGCCGAAACGGTCGCGCATCTGACGGGCCCAGATGCGGCGCGCCGCACGGAACTTGGCAATCTCTTCGAAGAAGTCGTTGTGGACATCCCAGAAAAAGCTCAGGCGTGGCGCGAAATCATCGACGTCGAGGCCGCGGCCAACCAGCTCCTCGACATAGGCCAGGCCGTCGGCCAGCGTGAAGGCCAGCTCCTCTACGCCGGTCGCGCCGGCTTCACGAATGTGGTACCCCGAGATGCTGACGCCGTGGAATTTCGGCGCATGGGTCGTACACCACTCAACGATGTCAAGGCTGAGTTTGACGCTCGGCCGCGGCGGGACCATCCACTCTTTCTGTGCGATGAACTCCTTGAGCATGTCGTTCTGGATCGTGCCGCCGATGCGTTCGGATGGCACGCCCTGCTTGCGCGCGACGGCAACGTACATCGCCATCAGAATGATCGCCGGCGCGTTGATCGTCATCGATGTGGTGACCTGGTCGAGCGGGATCCCGTCAAACAGCACTTCCATGTCGCGCAGGCTCGATACAGAGACGCCCTCTTTGCCGACTTCGCCCTCGGCGAGCGGATGATCGGCGTCGTAGCCCATCAACGTCGGCATATCGAATGCGGTGCTCAGCCCGGTCATGCCCTGAGACAGCAGATACTTGAAGCGCGCATTCGTATCCTCGGGACTGCCGAATCCGGCGAACTGGCGCATCGTCCAGAGGCGACCGCGATACATGCTCGGTTGCGGTCCGCGTGTGTAGGGCCAGTCACCGGGCAGACCTTCCTGTTCGAAGGGGTCAATCCCCGCGCGGTCGAGCGGCGTGTAGACGCGTTTGAGCGGCAGGCCGCTGATCGTTTCGAATCGTTCGCGCCGCTCGGGAAACCGTTCCAGCGCGGGCGCGAGGATGTCCTTTTCCCACGCGGCAAACCGGTCTGCGGCACTCTGTCGTTCGGTCATGGCGTCCTCCTCGGACTTCTGGAGGTACAGTGTATCGCGAACCCTACCGGGAACGCGCGAGTTGCGCGATCGGCCCCTTGTACTGGCGCACCCAGGCATCGCGTTCCTGTCGAAAGCCGGCCATCGGTAGCAGCGGACCGATGGCATTGCCGAGCTCGTCATTGAAGTGGATCCGCGCGGTCAGGTTGGCGCGACTGCGCGCAGCCGGTTTCTGCAGCTTGACGGTTCCGCGTACGGTTCCCCAAACCTGGCCGCCATCCAGAGCAACTGGCGCGATTTCCACTTCGCCGGATCTGGCCTCGGCTTTGATTTTCAGTTTGCTGCCGGTAATTGCCGATACCGGCAACGGCAACGCACCAACAGCCAGAACAGGCTGTTCCACGGTCAGGTTGACCGTCCCCGTAATCTCGTCGGGATCTGGTGACACGACCCCGTCGATGATTCCGCTGAGGGTGCCATCAAGACGCATTCCGAGTGGCAGGCTCGACGTCAGACCGGTATCACCGAGTCGTACCTGGTCGATCTCGACGTGCAGATCCGCCGGCATCGCCATCGCCGCATTGCCGTCGACTGTACCAAGGCCCAGCCGGGCGGAAAACGACAACCCCGGATCGCCCCACAATGTCTGCAGGCGCGGCCGCAGCGACAGGCGTTCCACATGCAGGCGTACCGGCGCAGCAACGTCGATCCCCTCCACCCAGGGACCCGCAAGTCCATTGCCTGCCGCCGCGAATTCGATGCGTAGTCCTTCGTTGGCTGCTTCCCGCGTGGCGTATTCGAGCAGAGAGTCGACCGGCAAACTGACCCAGAGCGAGAGCAGGATCAGCACAAGGCCCACCCCTCCGGTCCGCGCGACCCGTCCCCAGCGGACGCGCCGCAACCACGCACCGGCCGTGCGCAGCCATTCCAGCAGACGTTCGGTCATCGGGCAACCTCGATCCGGACGTCGAGTTTTCGCTCGTCGCCACTGTCACGCATCACCTCGAATCGGCTGACGACGACCGGCGGATCATGATATTCGAGTTCGTACAGCAGGCGAACCGCTTCGGACAGCACGAGCGCGTCGAGCTGCAGTTCGACGCGCTCCCGATCATCACCACGACCGCTTTTCACCGGACGCATCGCCTTGACACGCCCGGAGACACCCACCTTCGCCGCGATACCATCCAGCATCGCAATCAACGACTGGTTCCTCGTCCTGGCCGCACGCTTGCCCGCCTTCTTGTCGCCGGTACTGTTCAGGCCACGCCGCAAGATCAGCTCTTCGAGCTGACGGGCCTGTTCGAGCTGCGCCCGGGCCTGCTCCAGTTTCTGTTGCGCGGTCATGCGCGAGCCAATCAGCGGCACGACGTACAGGACAACCGGCATCACGATCAGCAACGATACGAGCGTGAGGCGAATGAGCGCCCGACGATCATCGGGCAACGCGGCCCAGCGCGCCCGCGCGGCGTCAAGGACGGGCTCGAACCGGGTCTGCAATGGTTCCAGCAGGTTGTCGAGCATCAGCCTGCCTCCTCCCACGACAACGTAAACCGAACGTGCGCCTTATCCAGCGTCTGTTCGGCACGCTGAACGCGCACATTACGGAACGCCGCGACGGATTCGGCGGCCGCCTTGATCCGGTCCACGGTGCCGTAATCGTCCGCCAGACCGCGCAGCAGCCAGGTTCCGTCACCGGATCGCAGCTCGTCGATCTGGAACTGCACATCATCGGGCAGCGACTTGTGAAGGGTGACCAGACTTTGCAGCACCGGCATGTGCTCAGATTCCGTACGAGCGGTTCCCGCACGCTCCACGACGGCCTGCATCTGCCGCAATGGATCAACGATGCGGCTGTCAGGGAAATTGCGGCGGTAGATTTCGTTGATTTCGGCGCGCGCCGCACCGGCCTCGGCAAGCAGTGCGTGGTTTCCGGTGATCACGGTCACGGCGATCATGACCAGCAGCGCCGCAAACGGTGCGGCGACCTGTTGCAGGATGCCACTCTGTACGATTTCCGGGGAAATCAGCGGCCGACGTGGCGCGAGGTTCCAGACCGGACGGCGCCGCCCCACCAGGTCACGCGCGGCAAACGTCGCCAGCCAGTGGCGGGCATCGGCCTGTACACGCGGATCAACCTCGATGCCACGAGCCGTCAGCAATGGCGTTAATGACTCCAATGAAGATGCGTCTCCGATCAGCGCGACGTGCCGAGCATCGTCGGGCAGCATCGCAACGATACGAACGGCCAGGTTTGCCCGGGCTGCCGAATCTTGCAGGTGACCGGCGCCAAGCGGCACCGTTGCCGCGCTGGGGCTCGCATCATTCCCGTCGGACCAGGCGATGGTCGTGCGCCATTCACCGACAAGGACAACAGCCTGACCCGGCTCAGCCTGATCGGCCAGCACCAGACCCAGCGGCTCCATCGTCCGCGGCAGGATCCCGGCGTCAAGCAATGCGGACCGCGCCTGCGCCGCGTCGCGCGCGGGAACCAGCAGCACGTCGGCGACACCTTCGCCGTCGCGCGTTCCGATCATGACGTGCCGCTCGAAATCCTCTGGCGGCCCCGGCAGATGTTCATCCAGTTGCAGCGGCAACACCTGGCGAATCTTGCGCGGCTGCGCGAAGGGAAAAGTCAGGCGCCGAAAGTACATCGGTGCGTCGAGAATCGCCGCACACCGCGCGCCGGACTGACGCTGCCACTCGGACAGTGCGTCAAGCTCCGCAAGCGGACCCTGCCTCGTCTCGGCCTGCCCCGTTTCGGGATCGAACAGGACGGCAGTATAGTCGCGGTCGTCAATGACCAGGCCAAGCGTACTCATATCACGTCCGCCGCCGATTCAACCTGGCCGTAGCCGCGGTAACGTCGGTACCGGGTCTTCAGCACTTCGTCAAGGGGTATGGCTTCGAGTACTTCGAGGTGCGCCCGGATGCGATCGCGCAGCACACACAAGGCCTCAGTCGGGTAGCGATGCGCCCCGCCATCCGGCTCGGCAACGATCTCATCCACGATGCCGAATTCCTGCAAATCCTCGGGCAACAGGCGCAGCTTCTCGGCCGCCTGGGGCGTCCTTGCACCGTCACGCCAGAGGATCGACGCACAGGCCTCCGGACTGATCACACTGAAATAGGCATATTGCATCATCAACATCCTGTCTGCCATCGCCAATGCCAGCGCACCGCCGCTGCCACCCTCTCCGAGCACGACGGAGACGGTACGCGCTTGCACCTGCGCCTGTTTCCACAGCAACCGTGAAATCGCCTCGGCAACGGCATAGCGCTCGCTGTCCACGCCAGGCCATGCGCCCGGCGTATCGACGAAACTGACAACCGGCATCTGCCGCCGCTCCGCAAATTCGAG
>RFIY01000066.1 GCA_003695505.1 Candidatus Dadabacteria bacterium
GCTCAAAATACATATTCGGCGAGGTAGACGATCGTAAACAGAATGATCCAGACGATATCGACAAAGTGCCAGTACAGGCCCATGATTTCGACATCGATCGACTTCTGTGGGCCGAATTCATCCTTGCGGAAAAACGACAGCGTCAACATCGACAGCAACCAGAGCACACCGATCGCAACGTGGGTACCGTGTGTCCCGGTCAGTACAAAAAAGCTGGATCCAAACACATTACGGCTCAGAGTCAGGCCTTCATGCACGAAGTGCGTAAACTCGTAGGCCTGAAACCCGAGAAACGTCAGACCGCCGAGCGCCGTCATCGCGCACCAGAGGCGGAACTGCCCGATCTTGCCGTCGTTTACACCTTTCAGGGTCAACACCATGAAATAGCTGCTCATCAGCAGCACAAAGGTACTGATCGTGGTGATATTTGCATCGAATACATCCAGTGGATAAGGTCCAACGATGCTTCGCCCACGATAAACGATGTACGTCGAGATCAGTGAACCGAAGAACATACAGTCCGATGCAAGAAACATCCAGAAGATGAGTTTCTTGTTCGGGATGCCTGTCACCGAATGTTCGTGTGTTTGTGCGCTCATGGGATTACTCTTTGACTTCGGGATGAACGTGGTAGCCGCCGGGGCCTTCCAGCGCCCAGCCATAGATGCCAAACAACAGCACCGCGACACCGGTCAGTCCGACGGGCAGCGAGGTATAGATCAGGCCAAACCCACCGATCAGCAGACCGATCGCAGCAATCAGCGGGAACCAGGATTGATCCGGCATGTGAATGCCGTGTGGATCGATGTTACCTTTCTCGCGCGCTTCGCCCGAATGCTTCTCGTGCCAGAAATCGTCTCGCGCATGAACAATCGGATCGACGGCAAAATTGTACTCCGGTGGCGGCGAGGGAATCGACCATTCAAGCGTACGACCATCCCAGGGGTCGGAGCTGGTCTTCTGGCCTTTACGCCAGGCATTCCAGAGCACGAAGCCGACCAGGACGATGCCGATGCCGAGGATATAGGCACCGATTGTGCATACCAGATTCCAGGTATTCCAGCCCTGGTCTGCGGCATAGGTGTAGATCCGGCGCGGCATGCCGTTGATACCCAGGAAGTGCATCGGGAAAAAGGCGAGGTTCTGTCCGATAAACATCAGCCAGAAACCAACTTTTCCGAGCTTTTCGTTGTACATCCGCCCGGTGATCTTTGGGAACCAGTAGAAGATGCCGGCAAACAGCCCGTTGATCGCCCCTCCGATCAGCACATAGTGGAAATGCGCAACGATAAAGTAGGTATCCTGCTGCTGTCCATCCGCGGCAGCCGCTGCGTGCATCAGGCCAGAGAAACCACCGATCATGAACATGTAGACAAACGCCACCGCGTACAACATCGGCAATCGGTACGTCGCCCGGCCGCCCCAAAGCGTGCCGACCCAGTTGAAAATCTTCAGTCCGGTCGGAATCGCGATCGCCATCGTTGTCAACGAAAAGGCGGTATTGGCCAGTGCGCCAAGGCCCGTCGTGAACATATGGTGAACCCAGACGGTGAAGCCCATGAATGCGATGGCACAGCCCGACAACACGATCAATGGGTAGCCAAACAACGGCTTGCGGGCGAACGTCGGCAACACTTCGGACACAATTCCCATGGCCGGCAAGATCAGGATGTACACCTCAGGATGTCCAAACACCCAGAACAGGTGCTGCCAGAGGATTGGCAGTCCGCCCTGCGCCACTTCGAAAAAGTTGGTCCCAAACGAGCGATCGAACATCAGCAGCGCCAGCGCGATCGTGATGACCGGAAAGGCAAAAATGATGATGAAGTTCGTGACCAGCGTCATCCAGGTAAACACCGGCAAACGCATCATTGTCATCCCGGGCGCCCGCATGTTGATGATCGTGACCGCGAAATTCAGCGCCGCGGCCAGAGATGCCACGCCAAGCACCTGCAACCCAACGATCCAGAAGTTGACGCCCAACGTCGGACTGTAGGTTGCACTCGACAGATTCGCATAGCCAAACCAGCCCGCCGACGGTGCACCGCCGAGAAACCAGCTCGCATTGAGAATGATCGCGCCCGCGAGGAAGGTCCAGATGCTGAACGAGTTCAATCTCGGAAAGGCCACGTCGCGTGCACCGATCTGCAACGGCACGATGTAGTTGAAAAAGGCGGCGCTCAGCGGCATCACACCGAGAAAGATCACCGTCGTCGCATGCATCGTGATCATCTGGTTGTAGATGTCGCCAACCAGAAATGTATTGTTTGGCACCGCAAGCTGGGTACGAACCAGCAACGCCTCGGATCCACCAACCAGAAACAGCAGAAACGCGCTGACGCCATAAAGAATGCCGATACGCTTATGATCGACGGTTGTCAGCCAGCTCCCAATACCCGTCTTCCAGGTCGGACGCGGCAACAGGAATTTCGAGGACGACTCCGCGTGATGAATATGTTCTTCAGCCGTTGCCATCACGACACCTCACTTCAGGCTGGTCAGGTATGCCGCCACTGCCTTGATGTCCTCATCAGGCAGTGGGATCTTCGGCATCAGGTTTCCGGGCTTGATGCCGGGATTCTTGATCCACTTGTAAATGTTGTCGGGCGTGTTGTCGAACATGCCAGCTCCGATTTCGGGACGACTGCCGACGTGCGTCAGATCGGGAGCCGTCAGGCCAGCGGCCGGCGTCCCTGCGATACGGTGACATCCGATACACGCGCTCGACATGAACACTTTTTCGCCGCGCTCGACGAGTTCCCTGTTGAAACTGTGCTTGAACGGCTGCGCCGGTTGTTGCTCGTGCTGCACCCAGGCATCGAAATCGGCCTGCGACAGCACACGGGTCAGAAAACGCATCTGCGCGTGCGAGGCGCCGCAAAGCTCGGCGCATTGCCCCCGATACACGCCGACTTCCTTCGCGTTCAACCACATCCGATTGGCCTGATTCGGCATTACATCGAGTTTGCCAGCCAGTCGCGGCACCCAGAAGCTGTGGATCACGTTGTCGGTATACAACTCGACCCGAACCTTCTTGCCGACCGGAATGACCAGTTCGTTGGCGGTCCGGATCTTCAGATCGGGATATTCAAAACCCCACCACCATTGGTAGCCGCGGGCCTGCACGACCAGGTCGGCCTCTTCGCGGGCCGGCACATCGTCCAGCGCAAAAATCGCCTTGACGTTCGGAACCGCAATGATGGTCAACAACACGACGAAGGCAACGAGAAGCCCAATTTCGATCGCGGTATTGCCGTGCGACTGCTCAGGAATCTCGTCTTCCTGCCCCGGGCGGGCCCGAAAACGGAAGACCGCAATCAGGTAGAGCGCCCCGGTAAACAGAAATGCGAAGGCGCAGACGTACACGCTGACCATGAACACATGCTCCTGAATCGCGGAGTTGTCACCCGCAGGTCGGAGCCAGGTCATTGGGCCATCCAGGCCCCACATACCGAGCGAGCATCCGGCCGATGACAGCATCGCGCCAATCAACAGCGTGTAAGATAGCCAAGGTCGTAAACGACTGATCGTTGAGCGCATAGACTCAAGACGGGTCCTGGTGTTCATGGAACGCCTTCTCCGTAACGGTTCTTGAACTTTGTAGTGTGGCAGAGGGCTGCCAGACGGGATGGTTAGATTTTACGTCAGATCGAGGAATCCGTCATCTGGCATCGACGAATACGGCAACGAACACCGCAAACAGATAGAAAATCGACAGGAAAAACAGGCGTCGCGCCTGATCCGCACTCACTTCGGGCGCGCGAACGAACTGGACGGTGCGCCAGAAGTACCAGGCACCCATGACGATCGCGGTCGCGAGATAGAGTGTCCCGGCCACGCCGAACACGGCTGGAAGCAGGCTGACCGGCAACAGTGCGAGATTCCACCAGAGCATCCGCTTGCGTGTGACGTCGTCACCGCGCACGACCGGCAACATCGGCAGTCCGGCGCGGGCGTACTCCTCCTTGCGCACGATCGCAAGGGCCCAGAAGTGCGCAGGCTGCCAGACGAACATCAGCGCGAACAACACCCAGGCAGGCGTCGCCAGGTCGCCACTGACGGCTGCCCAGCCGATCAGCGGCGGCGCGGCCCCGGGAATCCCTCCGATCGAGGTACAC
>RFIY01000392.1 GCA_003695505.1 Candidatus Dadabacteria bacterium
CATTGAAGGGAAATACACACGGCACCGCCGTTCACCGCTGGGCTGCTACGCTGTGTATGAGTCCCTGCCGCTGTACCCCGGGTCACGAAAGTCCTGTCGCACCATGCGCCGATTGTTCCCACTCGTTATTCTCCTCACAACCACGCTCGTGGTCACCGAGTCGCTGGCCGCGGGACGACTGGAGCTGCATGACGACCGGCACGCGCTTGCCGGCGCGGCCGCACTGCACGACGTGATCGATCAGGATCCGCTGGAACCGGTCTTCTGGGTCGAGTACCGTCTGCCCTGGCGTCGTTGGACGCTCAGACCGGACGTCGGCACGCTGGTGATGACCTCGGGCGGCTGGCAGGTCTGGGCGGGCATCCGTAGCGAACTGGTGCCAAAGGCGTTACCCATCTGGTGGGCGATCACGACCAACATCGGTCACTACCGCCGCGGCGGCGGGCCACTACTGGGGCACCGGCTCGAGTTCCGCTCGGGCTTCGAAATGTATGGGTCGTTGAACCGCGAATGGGCGCTCGGCCTGACCTTCCACCACCTTTCAAACGCCTCCGTCGGGCGCCGAAACCCCGGCACCGAGATCTTGTCCCTGGTCGTCACCCGAAGCTGGCCGCGCCGCGCGGACCGACTGCGCTGAAGTCGGCTGCGGTCAGAAGCGCCGCTGAATCCGCAGGCCATACAGACCATGCCCATAAGGCAGCAGGCTGTAGCGATCCGTGATTTTGATGCGCCGCACGAACAGAAAGCTGCTGCCGATCGCAATCGCGCCGCCGACGACGACATCGCGCGGATAATGCCAGTCGGTCACAACCCGGCTCAGCGCCGTGTATCCTGCGGCGATATAGTACGGCACGCCGAACGCCCAGCCGTAACGCCGCTGCATATATGCCGCGCCGCCAGTCGCCGACGCGGTGTGACCACTTGGCATGGACTTCGGGCCGCCGTTCGGTCGCGTGGCATCGATTGTCGCCTTCATCAGTTGCGTGACGCCCATCGTCAGGCCAAAGGAACCAGCAAACTGGCCAAGCCCCCGCCAGTCCGCCATCGCCAGCGTCCAGCCAAGCGCCGAGCCGGGGAGCAGGTATTCGAAGACATCACCCGCGCGCGCGACACGGTGCTGACGTTGTGCGCTGCCGGCAACTGCCGCGACGGGTACGGCGCTCGCCAGCGCGACAACCAATGACAGCCACCGCCTCATGGCACTTCGCGCCCGACCGGTGGGAGACTGTCCAGATCAATACGCCACAGGTACATCCAGCGAATGAAGCGACCAACAAACGCGAACAACCCGATGCCGTCCTTGCGCTGACTGGCGTGCTCCTGCGCGATGTTCACGGCCCAGTCGATGCACGGTGAACCATTGCACGACTGTCGGACGGCCCACCGTTCATTGACCGGCTCCGGGTCGCGGCCGACAAAGGGTGCAAACGCCCAGTAGCGGTTCTTGACGACATACAGCGCCTCGGGGGGAGACGACACCACGGTGGTCACCGGCACGACCGGCGTACCGGTCCGCCACGCCAGCCCAAGCGCCTCGAACACGAGACGGCCGGTCAGGATGTGTTCGGCATGCCCGTAAAACCCGTGATGCGGATCGACCGTAAACACCAGGGTCGGGTGGAAACGATCTATCTGCTGCCGGATCCAGTGCACCGGGTCGGTCACGGTTCGCCAGTCATTCAGAATCGTTTGCAGCCACGCGGTATCCTCGGAACCGGTATTGGGGAAGTTGCGAAAACCCGCGAAACTGACGCTGGCGCCATAGCGATCGGCGACGCGATGCATCTCGGCGATGCGAATCGTCCCCAGATCGGGCGAGCAGTCGTCGAGGCTGCAGTTGCCGCCCTCGCCGGTCGTCATCACGGCAAAATGGCACGGGCGCGCCAGCTCGATGCAGGCTTTCGCAAAGACGGCGCCCGCCAGACTTTCGTCGTCGGGATGGGCGCCAATGAACATCAGGCGTGCATGGGACAGACGCGAATCGAGCGTGGCCGCTCTTGCTGCGGCCGCAGGCCCGAGCGCAACGATCACGGCGATCAGAAAAAATACGATTCGTTTCATTGCGGCGACAGCTCCAGTCCGAACTCGACCGCGCGTGGGATCTCCTGCACCAGCGTCAGGCGCCCGTCGCGACCGGCACGACTCTGCATTTCGACCAGTTCATTGCTGAAGTCAAACAGATTGTACGCTGCGAACCAGATGCGCAACCCGACTCGTTTCATGGCGACTGTGGCTTCAAGTTTTGCGTCGACATTCAGTCGAAAATCCTCTCGGGCTCCGATCAATGGGCCAACAAACGTAAACGGCGAACCGCGATGCTGGTCGGCCACCCAGGCAACCTGTCCATTGTCCTCGTGCGCATAATAGAACGTGAATGGCGTCCCGTCATAGTGCGTGGCAAACAGCCACAGCCAGACCGGTCGCCAGATCGGCACGGCTGCCGCGATTTTCGTATTGAAGGCGCGGTCAACGTCGAGATTGGCCAGTCCGTGGATGTCGCTGTTCGGGTTCGCGCCAGATTCATCGACGATACCAAGATCATTTGCGAGGGGGCCATTTCCCGGCACCGGCCTGCCGATCACATTGTATGCCGAAAAGGTCCAGGCGAAGCGGAACACCTCCGGTCGCTCGCCCAACCACTGCAAGTGTACACCGTAATGGAGACCTGGCTGGCGTCTGTTGTGTACGAGTCGATAGCGAGTTGGTCCATCACGGTAGTAGAAGACATCGCTGACTGTGTAGCCGTAATCGCCTGGATCGCCATCAAAACGCAGCCGCCATAAATCGGTATACAGCTTGGTTGTGCCGATCACACGGATGCGCCACCATCGTCGCACCGGCAACGCAAAACCCAGTGCCGCCGCATAAATATCGGGCAGGTCGCTGATGGACGGAACTGAAATGAAACCACCGCCGGTCGTCCGTTCGAGGACATCCCCCACAGCCGATTCTCTCCAGATCTTTGTATCGACGAGCCCCGGCGTTATGTGTTGCTGCAGCAAGGGATCCGGCCGGACTGCGACCTTGCGCAAACGAAAAAATGGTGCAATGCGACGTTGCGCTGCCCAGTACAGCGACAATCCAGCCTGCCAGTCCGCGAGTCCGATCGGGTTTCCGCCACTCTGCAACATCGCGGCAGCCAACCCGCCCGCATCCACGGCTCCCGTCACGCGCATGCCAGAGAAAGCGTTGGCCCAATGCACTTCCACGGTGGGACGCGCGAGCGTGCGACTGGAGGACACCACCTCGGCTCGCCCGTAAGGCCTGCCCTCGAACAGCAACGGGTGAACACGTCGTTGCGTGTGCGGCCGGTAGCCAGCCAATTCCAGCATTGCCGTCACCGCCACCGCGTCGAACTGCCGCGCCGCCTCGAGGCGACCAGCCGCGACTGTACCCGCCGGCGTACGCCACGGTTCGGTTTCCTGCCCGTCCGGATCGTGGAGATCCACGCTGTAATCGGTCACCGGCGAGCGCTTGCCGCGCACCTGCAACAACGCTCCCAGACTCCAGCCGCCAATGTCCGACCAGCCACCTGCGGCGACATGCCGTCCGCGAAAGCTTTGTTCCGGGGTTCGCCAGCGTTCCATCCCTTCGCGCTCACGAACACGCACATCGAGCATCAGGCCGCGCCGACCACCGGCGAGGATCCAGCCAGCCTGGATCGCTGCGAATGCTTCGTCTTCGATCCCGGCAAACAGTGGCTCGGCGACCGTGTCGCGGGTGACCGGCGAAAAGACCGGGAAGCGGCGCTTCCCGACCCAGAGGCTCGAAAATACCCGCCCGTCCCCCTGGTGATCTCGGCCAACTGCAATCACGCGCACGGGGTCGAGCAAACGCGGACGCACCGACACGGGACGCAACTCGCGATCACGCGGATGTGCACCGGACAGAGCCGCCATGATCTGGTGCGCCGGAGGCCACAGATCACCGGCCTTCCCGTGCTGCCAGGCCAGTGCGGCCCGCAGCCTCGTGTCAGCCGCGAAGCCGATGTCGATCGACGGCCCGCCCAGTGTCGCATCGCGCAACCGCGGCATCGATACGAGGTCGGCCGCCGGTCGCAGCGCCGTCGTCCCCGGCTCCCAGAGATCGGATACGTCGACGCCGACCAGCCGCCACCGTGTCCACATCGGCGAGTCGCCCAGCAGACTGACCCACCATGGGTCAATCTCGGCGAAGCCACCACTTTCATCGAGCACAAAAACGGCCTCGGGCGCGACCTGATCCAGCCAGGACGCCCAGGACGCCGCGGGCGCCTGCGCGGGAGCAACGACGGACTCAAACAACGGCGCGGCCGCAGCCAGATCCGCAATGCCAAACGCGAGCACCGCGCCGACAATGCATGAGCGCCAGGCTGTCTCAGTCACGAATGGACACACCCTGTCCGTAAGCTCAACACAGATACCGCCGATTGAGAAACGCCCCGAGACCCGTCAGGCGTCTGTTGCGGTCGAGTCGTCGCCCTCTTCGACGAGCGTATCGTCACCCGTATGCCGGAAGAACGCGACAACCGAGGTCAGCGTTTCTTCCTGCTCGACCAGTTCCTGAACCGTCCGCGCCAGATTGGCGGCCGTCTCGCGGCTCTCTGATGCGGCACGGTCCACCGTCTGGATCGAGCGCAGGATTTCCTGGCTACCCCGCTGCTGCTCATC